>NZ_JALNUQ010000001.1:0-170444 GCF_026540875.1 Sphingomonas sp. GM_Shp_2 | reverse complement strand
ATAGGGCTACGATGGTTAAAGAGGCCTTACGCACCGCCCGTGAGCTGATGGGCGAAGATTCTCTTTTCTCGATCCCAGTGGGAATGCCTCGGCCATTTCCACGGCCGTTCCCAATCGAAAAATAGCTCAATCGTCGATCACGCCGTCGCCGAATTGTTCACCTCGTCACCGATACGCAACGTCCGTAGGACACCGATCGCATCAAGGAAGCGTGTATCGTGGCTGACGACCAGCAGCGCACCGTCGAACCCCCGTAAACCCCGCTCAAGCACATCGATCGAGTCCAGATCGAGATGATTGGTCGGCTCGTCGAGGATCAGCAGCCAAGGCGGTTGGGGTCCCGACAGCGCTGCGGCGAGTCCGGCGCGTAGACGCTCGCCGCCCGACAGGCTGCCGACAATCCGCTGCGCGTCGCGCTTGCGAAATGCGAAGCGTGCGCAGGCGGCATGGACCGCTTCTGCGTCCAGCGTCGGATGGAGGCGACGAAGGTTGCCGATGATCGTGTCGGTCGGGTCGAGCAGCCCGACATGCTGGTCGAGCATCGCCATCCGCTCGCGCCGGTGCCGTATCGTACCGCCGGAGGGAGAGATGTCGCCGATCGCGAGCCGCAGCAGCGTGGACTTACCGGCCCCGTTCGGGCCGGCGACGGCGATGCGTTCGGCGCCGCGTATCGCGAACGTCCAAGGGCCGAACCGACGCTCGCCCAGATCGACGGTCGCATCCTGCATCGCCAGCACTTCGGTCTGGCTCGGTAGGCCGGTCGGCGGCAGATCGATGGTCAGGGGCGTCAACACCTCGACCTGCGCGCGGGCAGCTTCGCTCGCGGCGGTCGCTTCGCCGATCTGGCGCTCGGCGAGGTGGCGGGCGGTCCCGCCGCTATTTTCGGCGCGTTCTGCACGCGCACCCAGCAAGATCCGCGGCTCCGATCCCTTGTCGGCGAAAGCGCGGCCGGCCTTGTCCCGTCGGTCCTTCGCTTCCTGGGCGGCTTGTGCGGCCTGCCGGGTCCGTCGCAACGCCGCGTCGGCACGGTCGCGCTGAACCTCGGCCTGTTCGCGCTCGGCGTCGCGCACAGCAACGAATGCGGACCACCCTCCGCCGACGATACGGACGCCGACTGGCCTAAGCTCGACGATGCGGTCCATCGCTTCAAGCAGCGCGCGGTCGTGGCTGGCGACCAGCACGCCACCATGCCAGCGCGCGACCAGACGCTCAATCACGACGCGGCCGGCATGGTCAAGATTATTGGTCGGCTCATCAAGGAGCAGCAGATCGGGCCGTTCGATCATCAGCCGGGCGATGCCGATCCGGGTCCGCTCGCCCCCGGATAGCGCGCCCATTGGGGCATCCATATCGATGCCACCCAGACCGAGTTCGTCTAGCGCGCTTCCGATCTTGGCTGGGAGTGCCCAATCGGCCGCATCGAAATCTTCGGCCGTACCAGCCCCCGCCTCGATCCGTGCCAGCATCGCCAACGCATCAGCCACGCCGAGCGCGTATGCGATACCCTGGTCATCCGGCCAATGCTGGGCCAGTCGACCGACTGTGCCGTTTCGATGGATCGTGCCCGCGATCGGCGAAGCGCAGCCCTGAACGATGTCCAGCAGCGTCGACTTACCCGACCCGTTGCGCCCGACCACGCCGACGCGCTCCGTCCCCTGCGACAGCGACAGGTCACGAAAGAGCAAACGGCCATCGGGCGTCGCGGCGGAAAGGGCCGAAAGGGTCAGGACTTGAGACATGGGTCTCAACTGATCGGGTGGCGGATGATCGGTTTCAAGTTCTCGTTTCAGGATCCCAATCGGGAAGAGGCGACCTCAATGGACAGCTGAGTGCCGGCACGTTTTATCCCGAACCTGCGGGCGCTGGGACAGGCGACGTAAAGTGACCATGCATCAAGAGTTGGGGCGACGCCCAACGCCAACCTGCCAATCCGGGCAAGGTGGCTCTCCGCGAGGAGGATGTGGCCGAGCCGGCAACGAAACGGACCGTGATACGCGTCGTCTCCAAAAGAGCAGGGAGCGAACACGTGACGGACGATCGACCAGTTCAGCCGAAGGCATCATCATACTTCGCGAATGCGGCGGCCGGCGTGATGATGTCCGATGTCGTCGAAGCGACGGTTGAGCATCTTCGCCGCGAGGCCGCGATCGGCGCAGTTCCCGCCGCGGCGGAAGCTTCGGACGCCATCGCGGCGGGCTATGCCGCAGCAGCCGATCTGATCGGAGCTGAAGTGGATGAAGTGGCTTTTGTTGAAAGCGGCAACCGGGCGCTCGCGGCGTTGATCCAATCCGCCGCTCTTCAGCCAGGCGATCACGTGCTGGTCGACCGCACGTGCTGGGGCGGCACACTCCATATGTTGTCCAGCTATCCCGGCGTCATCGTCGACGTGATGCCGGTTGACCAACATGGCCGGGTCGATGTGGATGCGGCCAAGGCGCAGGCTCACCCTGCGACTAGGCTCGTCGTGCTGACATGGTGCCCCGCCACCTGCGCGATCTTCAATCCTGCGGAAGCGGTGGGCTTGCTCGCTCGGGATTTGGGCGCGTTCTACATCGTCGATGCGTGCCAGGTGGCGGGTCAACGCTCGATCGACGTCCGCAATCTGCGCTGCCACGGCCTCGCCGCGAGCGGACGCAAGTGGCTGAGAGGGCCGCGTGGCACTGCAATGCTCTATGCATCGCGGGAATATCTGACCACCACCCAGGCATTCATGGCCGACCAATTCGGTCAGGGTCGAACCGATGCGCGTCGCTATGAGACAGGGGGTCGAACGTGGCCGGTCGCGTCGGCTTGTCCGTCGCGTTGCGCGCCGCGCAATTGATCGGCGTGGACGCGATCGCGCGCCAGCTCTCCGACATCGCGGATAGGCTTCGCACCCGCATCGTGGAGGTGCAGGGGGCGGTGATCGTCGAACAGGGGGATGACCTTGCGGGTTTCGTGACGGTGACTGGTCTGGACGTACCCAAGACCTTTGCCGCGCTGGCGCGCGCCGGTATCACCGTCAGCAGTCCCGGCCGCGTCTATGCGCCGCTGGACATGGATGCGCGGGGGTTAACCAGCGTGATTCGGATCGCGCCTTATGTCTTCACCACTGCGGGCGACGCCGATGCGCTCGTCGAGGTTTTGGAACGGGTAGCGATCCGCAGTTCCTCATGAGGGCTTCCCGAGACACCATTCCAATGGGAATGCCCAACCGTCGGGCTGGCGGCCCCGATCGGGGAGGTCGCGAGTCGTTGCCGATCGATCTGGCGCAGCGGGGAGCAAACGAATAAACCGTCGCTATCCGAAGGGGGCAATTGTGAGCAACGTTCAGCAACATTACGATGATCTATTAGCCGCTCATTATTCGTGGATGAGCGGGATCACCTTTGCAGATAAGGTAGCCGAGCAACGTAACCTTCTCAATAATTTTGGGTTTGCGGACGGTGATCGGGGATGCGCGGTCGACTTGGGATGCGGCCCAGGCTATCAGGCAATGGCGCTGAGCGAGCTTGGCTACGGCAACGTGATCGCACTCGACACCAGCGAAGCCCTGCTCAACGAGTTACGTTCTGCCAGCCAAGACCAGTCTATCAACGCCGTTCTCGCCGATCTTCGTGACATTGGAAGCCATGTCGGCGAGGGAGCGGCGGATGCGATCGTGTGTATGGGAGACACGATCACGCATCTCGACCACCGCGACGACGTGTCGAGGTTGCTGGAAGATGCCTACCGCGCTTTGCGCTCCGGCGGGCGGCTCGCACTGACCTACCGGGATTTCTCATCGGAACTGACCGGAACCGATCGATTCATTCCGGTACGGTCGGACGATCAGCGCATCATGACCTGCGTGCTGGAGTACGAAGCCGATCATGTCGTTGTGACAGACCTCATCCATCTACGAACCGATGCCGGATGGCAGCTTCAAAAGAGCAATTACCGAAAGCTCCGGCTATCGCCGTCGTGGGTCGCGGAAATGCTGCGGGGGGCAGGCTATGTGATCGAGGTTGATGCCCCCATCGGTCGTATGCAGACCGTCGTCGCTTGCAAGCCATAACGGCAGTATCTCGAGACTCGATCGAATACGAGATACGCGGTGGGCGCTCTGCCAGCTTCAGCGTGTCAGCGAACCGGCAGCACGAACAACCTGATCGCGTAACCATCGATGAAGCGGATCATCCTGCCGCCGCTCGTGCCAGATCATCGTCGTAGTGATCCGCGAAAGTAGAAGCGGCATCGGGATGCACGATACCGGTCACGTTGCCGCGAACCGACGTGCGAGCCGCTCGGGTAGCGAGATCACCATGTCGCTCTCAGCGACGATGGCGACTGCGCTCACAAAGTGCGGCATGCGCGCCGCGATCCGCGGACACAATCCGGCGCCTGATAATGCGAGATCGACGGCGCTCTCGCCCATGCCGGAAATCTGGACCGTGATATGACACATGGCCGCAAAGCTGGCAGGTGTTGGGGGCTGAATCGTAGCGGGATGGTCGCGACGGACCAGGCAGGCATAATCCTCCTCATACAGGACCCGCCGAAAGAGGCTGGCGGGCAGGTTCTCGAACACCCCTAGCGCCAGATCGACCGAACCGCTTGTCACCTAAGCGACATTGTCGCCGCTTGGCTGCGGCAGGTCTGAACCGCGCCGGGCTTGTCGGAGACCCCAACTCCTGAGAGGAAGGGGCTATGACGAGCAAGACGACGAACAAGTTTTCGCCTACGGTGCGCGCGCGTGCGGTGCGGATGGTTCTGGACCATAAGAAGGATCATCCGCCGCGTTGGGCCGCGGTGGTGTAGCTCGCGGCGAAGATCAGATGCGCGAGGCCGACGCTGCACGAGTGGGTGAAGAAGGCCGAGGTCGACAGTGGCGTCCGCGCCGGGGTGCCGAGCGATGTTGCCGATCGGATAAAGGCGCTGGAACGCGAGAACCGCGAGCTGCGCCAGGCCAACGAGATCCTGCGTAAGGCGTCGGCGTATTTCGCGATGGCGGAGCTCGACCGCCGAGCGAAGTGATGGTGCCGTTCATCGACGCGCGTCGCAAGGTGTACGGGGTCGAGCCGATCTGCCGGGTTCTGCCGATCGCCCCGTCCACCTATCATGCTCATGCAGCCAGGAGGATTGAGCCGACCAGACGGTCGGCTCGGTTTTAGCGTCACGATGCGCTCGGACCGGAAGTGCGCCGCGTGTTCGAGAAGAACTTCCACGTCTACGGCGTGCGCAAGGTCTGGCGGCAGCTGCGGCGCGAAGGGTTCGAAGTCGCTCGTTGCACCGTTGCCCGACTGCTGCTCGAGCCTATCGGCAACATTCCGCTCGCCGAGGCTGAAGAGCAATACTATGCTGCCGCGAACATCGTCGATATGGCAGGGTGACTCCCATCCAGCGGCCCCCGGCAAACCCGGCGCAGTTCACACCCGTTAAGGCGTTAGTTACGCAAGACATATTGAAGAAGCGGCCTCTAGATATCCGCTAGGCCACCTTGCGACCGTCAGGGTGACGGCGTAGTGTGCTCACTATGGAAGGCGAGACACCAACGTTTAGTAGCGGTGCAGAGGAGTTCGTCACACCCAGACGTCGCCACTATCGATCGGCGAGCCGGGACGAGCAGAAGCGTGCCACGCGTAGTCGTATCTTGGAGTGCGCGCTTCAGCATTTCAGTGAGCGCGGCTTCGAAGCAGCTTCACTGCGAGACATCGCGGCTGGATCGGAAGTCACGCATGGGGTGATCCGGTTACACTTCGGGGGAAAGGAAGAGCTTTGGCGCGCGGCTATCGACATGATGTTCGAGCGCCAGCGCATGGAGCTTGATCTCCGTAAATGGCACAACCATGACCAGCTGACAACAAGCGATCTGCAAATCCTCATCCACGATTATGTTCGATATTGCGCCCGGCATACGGAGCATGTGCGGATCATGATGCATGAGTCGCTAAGAGAGAGCGACCGGGTACGCTGGTTGGTCGAGCAGCATGTGAGACCAACCCAAGGTCCGATTTACGCGCTGCTGAAGCGGGCGATGGAAGAAGGCATTCTAGCAAATGCTCCTCTTCCATCGCTTATATATATCTGGACGGCTGCCTCACAGACCATCTTCGCCTTGGCTGCGGAAGCGCGTCATCTGTTCAATATCGATGTGAATGAGCCCGCATCTATAGATGCGCATGCCGAGGCGATCTGCGCAATTTTGATTCGTCCGGGCGCGTCTGGGAGCCGAATGCGTACAGGTCAGATCCGGTTGGAACGCGCGTAGCGACCCAGATGCAGGGCACTGGGCTTCGGCGTGCGACGGAACGTGCCCCTGTCGACGCTAACCAACCCAAACTTTGGACGATACCCCAAGACCCATTCGAAATTGTCCAAGAGAGACCAGTGAATATAACCGCGCACATCGATGCCGTCGTCAATGCAACGCCGCACCTCCCGAAGCGCGCCGTCGATATATGCCACGCGGCGCGTATCATCCTCCGTTGCAACGCCATTTTCAGTGACGTAGACTGGCTTACCGGTGATCGCCGCCGCATAGCGGATAGTTCCGCCCACAGCCGAGGGGTAAAATTCCGACTCCATCTGAGTTCGCTCCGCATTTTCAGGTATCGGAAGGTCCCCGTCAGGACCGACTAGGTTGCGCGTATACGTCTGCACGCCAACGAAGTCGCTACCGCGAGCCGCCTCTAGCCATGCTCCATAAAGGGTGCGGCGCTTCTCCTCTGCTTGATTGACGTCTCCAACTCCCTGCTCATCGGCAATTGCGAGGCTTGGGCCGACGAGGAACGAACCGGGGCCGGCCTTGATCGCCTGATACCCGGCCCGATGGGCAGCGAGCATGTTAGACTCAGTCCTGTCCGGGTCTACGAACAGCGACGAGCTGAAGTGGTTGGATCCTGCTTCGCGTGCGGCTGATGCGAACATCTGCCCAGCCGCTTTCCGGAGCTCACCAAAGGCCGGCATCGCCGCAAGTTGCCGCGCGATGTTCGGCTCATTGAACGTAATCGCAAGCGCCAGTCGATCGCCAACTGTCCGAGTCAGTCGGTCGGCATAGCGGGCAAACATTTCCGCGCTGTCCTTCTCCTCGAAGCCGCCCAACGCAGCGAACCAACGTGGTGTTGAAAAATGGCTATAGGTCAAAACGGGTGCCAACCCCTTTGCCAAGCATTGATCGACCATACGGCTGTAATGATCAAGTGCAGATTGGGAAAACTGTCCCTTCTCTGTTTCAATCCGCGCCCACTCGGCGCTGAACCGGTAGCAATTTAGTCCCAATTCCGCTACGATATTTATGTCCTCGACGTACCGATTGTAGCTGTCGGCGGCAGATCCCGATGGTTCGGAGAAAATAGTGGGCTTTACGCGCTCCAAAAGCCAGATATCGCTTCCGGTGTTGTTGCCTTCTACCTGATGGCCTGCCGTAGCAGCTCCCCACAAAAAGCCTTTCGGCAAGTTGCCTCGCTTCTGAGCGAAAGCCTTCCGAGCACCCACCGATAGTGCCCCTAACATGGTCGCTGCCATGACGCTTCTCCGGTCCATTGAGCCTTCCCGCATTTCACATTTCCTTCAAGGTCTTGCCTCCGACCGACAACGAGGGCGGACGACATGGTTTGCAACGTGATTGCGACACACCCACCGGGCGGCCTCACATTCCACTATCCGACCGAATATCGAATTACCAGTTTCTACTTGGTGCTTGCTGGCGGGAAGGGTTCCATCCGCACAATACAATCAAGCCCGCGTGGCAAGCTTTCGACCAGAAGATCGTGCCAGATGCGACGTGCACGGTACGTCCGATTATGGTGATGAAACTCGCGCAAACCCTGGCATCGAACTTCCCGTCGCTTCACGGGCGTGCACTGGGGGCACGAAACAGCCCTCCTGTGAAAATACCAGCTTTAAGAACATCTTGGTGGGAGGTATCTTGTACCGACAGCGGTGAGCCATGCGTCGCTGATCGACAAACCAGCGATAAAGGTGCCTCTTTGCTAGTCGTGTTCTGCGGCCGCGCCTCGTTGCAGCGTCTGCGCTACGCCGCGCGTTTCCGGGACCCGCTATTGAGGATCATGAACCAGTGCTGGTTCAGACGCTCCACCCAAAACTTGCCGTTGAAGGACTCGATGAACACGTTGTTTGTCGGCTTGTCAGGGCGGCTAAAGTCGAGCGTGACGTTGCGGGTGTACGCTCACAGGTCCAACTCGCGCGAGATGAACTGGCTTCCCTCGTCGACCCGGATCGACGCCGGATAGCCCACCTCGCTGCACACCCGTTCGGGCACCTCCACTACGTCCGGTGCCCGGAAGCTGAACCGCGGCACCACCGCCGGCGAGAACCGGCTGAAGGCGTCTACAACCGTCAGGATGCGCAGCTTCGGCCTCGTCACGAGCTCGTCATGGACGAAGTCTATGGCCCACACCTCATTCGAACAAAACGCCGCGCAGCTTCCTTCTCTCAGCTTCGCCTTCACCCGACGCTTCGGCGGTTTGTGTCGCAGCTGCAGCCCCATTTCCTTGTAAAGCCGGTATATCCGCTTCGCATTCACTTCCTAGCCTTCCCGACGGAGCAGCACATGAATGCGGCGATAGCCGTAACGCACCCACGTCTCGGCGATCTCCTTCATCCGCTTCTTCATGTCGGCCTGATCCGCGCGACACCCTCGATAGTGGTAGCTCGACCGCTCCGCCCGAAGCACTTCACAGGCCCCGCCTGATGCTGACCTGCCATGTGCTCCTGACGGCGTCGACAAGTTGCCGGCGCCGGTCAGGTCTCAGAGTTTTCGCGAGACGACATCCTGCAACATCGCCTTATCGAGGCTCAGGTCAGTGACCAACCGCTTCAGCTTGGCGTTCTCCTCTTCAAGCTGGCGCAGCCACCGCATTCCCGACGGCATCAGGCCCGCATACTTCTTGCGCCACGCGTAGAAGGTCGCCTCGCTGATCCCCGTTCTTCGACACAACTCGCCGACGCTTGTACCATCTTTCGCCTGTTTCAGCACGAAGGCGATCTGCGCTTCCACAAACTTCGATCGCTTCATCGCTCACTCCGATTCCCTGACCCTAATTCGTAACTGAAATTTCCCAGCTCAAAGCGGTCCAAAACCCGGCAGCAGGTCAGTCCAGCGCTGTCCGATAAAGTCGATTCTCGGACAGCGCTTGGCGGGTCGCTAAATCGGGTGTAAATCGGCGCCGCCATGATCGATCGTCACGTTCAGATTCTCGAGGGTGCCCGCGGGCAGCAGCCGATCACCACCGTATCCGCGTTGCGGGACATCGCGCACCTCGTTCTGCTCGGCGAACCCGGCATCGGAAAAACGACCGTTCTTGAAGGCGAGGCCGCGGTCGCGGGCGCAGCCGTCATCAAGGTTCGCGAACTCATCAACGAAACCGTGACGGCTTCGACCGCTACGCTCTTTCTCGATGGCCTCGATGAATTTCGCATGGGCGCGTCCGACCTCGCCAAAGTGGACGAACTGGTCAGGGCCATTCAGCGAAGCGGAAGTGTTCGCTGGCGCCTGACATGCCGAGCGGAGGATTGGAAGAAGGCTGCCGATATCGCAGCGATCAAGCGCAGCACAGGCGGAGCACCCGTTACCGTTGCCCAGGTTTTGCCGCTCGATCTGGACGAGCAGCTAGAGGTACTGGAAGGGCTTGGCGTCGGCGATCCCGACGCTTTTGTTTCAAAGGCGCATGCCTTGGGGGCTACCGGCCTTCTGGAGAGTCCCCTAAGCCTCAAGCTATTGCATACTTCAGTCATCGGAGGTGGAGCCTGGCCGAAAACCAGATACGATCTCTTCGAGAGTTCGACGTTCGCCTTGGCGCATGAAGACAATGACACCCATCGTCTGGATCGTAGTCGCGCATCCGCAGAGTCGATCCTCGATGCGGCAGCGAAAATCTGCCTTGTTCTGCTGGCAAGCGGTGGAAGATTTGTGTGGCGATCCGGCGCGCTGCCCCCAAGCGGGGATGCCCGAGCGTATCTAAATGCCGCTACCTTGGGTATTGACCGGGCACTTATTGATGATGTGCTTGGATCTTCCCTCTTTCGCGGTGAAGGGGAAGCGTTCGAGCCGGTTCATCGAACGGTGGCGGAGTTTCTGGGAAGCCGCGCGCTCGCCGTGGCTGTTCGAGGTAAGCCAGGTTCGGCTGCGCTTCCGCTAGGGCGCGCGCTTGCAGCCATCACCGCCAACGACGGTCGTGCCCCGACGGACTTGCGCGGACTCTATGCATGGTTCGCGGCGCATCTGGCACGCCTGGGCGAAGCGCGGGACGCGCGGCGGCTGGTCGAGGCGGACGCAGTCAGCGTTCTCGTCTACGGTGATGCAGCCGAATTCAACCTCGAGACGAAACGAGAGTTGCTGGCCAACCTCGATCGGCATGGACCATATTTCCGCGCAGCCGAGGTGGGCGTGACCGCGGTAGGCGGGCTTGCCTGTGAGGCGTTGGCCACCGAATTGGCCGATGCGCTCCAGAAGGGCGACGGGACGCACCGCATGTTAACGGTGTTCGAAGTCCTGACCGCCGGATCCCCGGTACTCTCCCTTCAGCCCATGCTTCGAGAGATCGCGCTCGATCCATCGCGCGAGGAGTGGCAACGGGTCCGCGCCATGACCGCTTGGCTCAGCGGCGGAGGCGATGTGAATGCTCGTCGGCGCGAACTATTCGACGCGCTCGGCAGCGAGACGCCGTCGGGTGCTCGCGAATCCATGCGCGCCGAGTTGCTCGCTGGACTGCCCGCTGATCTGGTGACGATCGAGGATATCCAGTCGGTTGTTGCCGCTTTTGCCACGGCGCCTGGCGACAGCACCATCCTGCGTCTCTTTGGGCTTAGGTTGGCGCTCGAGGATAACCCGCGGTCCGAACTCTTTGATGCGCCGTTCGATTGGCTCCCGCCCGAGGGCGCACGGCGACATAGCTACGACGTCCTTGACTTCGTCGACCACGCCCTCGCGGCAGCAATACGGGCAACGCCTGACGTATGCGCCGAACGTCTGTGGGGCTGGCTTGCCAACTCGCGGGAGGATCGACTGGATGGTGTCGGTGAGTTGACGCGGGCTGCGGTAAAGGCCTGGCGCGAGGCTGAACCGGGCCGCGATGTCGCGCTGTTCGAAGCGATGTTGGCCGAGGACGATCCCAATGAGGGGCCGTGGATGGCTGGGACCTATTATGGGATGATCGGCGGGGAACCCAACGGCGCCATACTCGACCGATTAACCGACCTTGCCCAAGCCGAAAAGGAGGAACGCCAAGATCGGTTGCTCGCTATTGCGACATCTATCGGGCGTCGGTCGCCTGTCGGTGCGGATGCCTATTGGCGGCTATACGCTTATCTCGAATCGATGCCCGATGCAGAGCTACGTGTTGCGGCGCTTTCGACTGTCGAAGTGGAGGATTGGCGTCTCAAACAGGCAAGGGCCGAACGGCACAATATCGAGGAGCGTACACGTAAAAGGGGCAAGGAACTCGACACGCTTCGCCAGCTCGCGCCGTCGATGGCGGCAGGTGCCAACAGCAGGGCGCTTGAATGGGCGGCGAACATCTATTTCCATCCGCGCGACAAGCACGAGGAAGCCTTAACCCCGATCGAGCGGCTCAGCGCCGCCACCGATCCGGCCGTTCTGGATGCAGTTCTCGCCGGGTGGCATTATCATGCCAGCACGGACATTTCCGGGATAACGCCGATGGCGCTGGGCGAGGTCGAAGCGGCCAGAACCCATTACTATTCAGAATATGCAGCGATCGCCGGTCTACACCGGATGCTCGATACGGCCGTTCCCCCAGAGCCGGCCGCGCTGCCGTTGACCTTGGCCATCATCGTCTTGCGCACAGGCTGGATCGTCAAGTTGACCGACCGTTCGGGCAGGATCGAAAACTGGGCTTGGGAACGACTTGACGTCGATCCCGAAGCGGGCGCGCTAGCTCTCGTTGCCTATTGGGAGGCGATCCTGAAGGCGGGGTATGTCGACAGCAACGCCTGGCATCAGCTCGGCAGTGCCCCCGCTGGCGCTGCCGCGGCGAAGGCTCTCAAGCAGTTCTTGGAACGACATCCCTCCATGTCTTCAAAGGTGCTGTTGCCGATGCTGGCAGCCGCCGGGAGACACCTCTCGCGCGACGAAATCATTCGATTGGCGGCCGTTGCTCTTACGGAAACCCTGCCCGATGAGCCGCGTGCGATCTGGTCGCTCGTGGCCTTCGCAACGGATCCGCTAACGCAAAGTCAAAGGCTTGATGACCACGGCATTCACCTGTTCGCGCTCTTCAAGGACCTCACTGGCAGCGTCCTACTCGACGCATTTGGAACCGGGAGCAAAGCCGAACAGATCGCGCTTGCCAGCATGATGTTCGCGACGCTTGCACCGGAGGCCGGCCCCGCCATCGATCGGTCGGACCAAGACGCGTCACGCATCGGTACCTGCGCAACGGCCATGCTGACCAGACTGGCGAATGACGGATCGCCCGATGCGACGGACGCCATTGCTAGGCTGCATACCGACCTTGCCCGCTATCCGGCATGGGAGCCCGACTTGCGCCACACCGCTGAGCAACAGGCTCGTTCGCGGCGCGATCGGGAGTTTCTTCCGCCATCTGCCGCTGCCTTGTGCGAACTTCTGGAAGGGAAGGCACCCGTCAACGCAGCGGATCTTCGCGCTATCGTGACAGCGGAACTGAGGCGGTTCGGCCGTGAGCTGCGTACCGGGCCAAACAGTCCGTGGAAGGATTATTGGAACACGGACAAGTACGAGAAGGCGACGGACCCCAAAGTGGAAAACGTCGCCCGCGACCTCACCCTCAATCGCCTCCAGGATCGCTTGGCCAAGTACCAGATTGCCGTCACCGCGAGCGAAGCGCGCCGTGCCGAGGGGACGCGCGCCGATATCTTGGTGGTGAGCGGCGCTGGCCGCAATCTACCAGTGGAGGCAAAGCGTCATTATCATGCCGACCTCTGGGACGCGGCTGCTGGGCAGCTTCAGGGCTATGCCGCCGATGAGGGCGCAGATGGCTACGGGATACTGCTCGTGTTCTGGTACGGCGACCTTGAGCCGCTGCCAGCGCGGACGGACGGCGCGGTGCCGGCCTCCGCTGCCGAGTTGGAGGAGCTGCTTGCCGCAGACCTTCCGCCGAACCTCCGCGCCAAGACAGACATTGTGGTGCTCGACGCCTCCGCGCCCGAAAGGCGTAAACCGAAGCCGGCGAAGGCCGCCGGGCCCGCCGCAGGGAAGAAGGCAGGTATGACGCCGACCAAGCTAGCACCGGGGTTGAAGAAGGCAGGAACTTCTCCTCGCACCACGAGCACGAAAGAAACCTCGGCATGATGGAGCCACGAGATACGTCGCTAACATTGAGCGATGAAGCAGACCTTGCCCCCCCCTTGCCTGGGCTGCTCATCGCAGAAATCGAGAGCGCTGCCGCTTATGCAAAGGCGTCGCGGGCGAGCTCAACGCAGCGTGTTTACGCGTCTGACTGGAGGATCTTCTTAGCTTGGTGCGATGAGCGGTCGATCGAGCCTCTTCCTGCGGATCCGCGCGCGGTTGCCACCTTCTTGGCGGCAGAAGCCGATCTTGGTGCGAAGCCCGCCACCATCGGTCGCCGTCTGGCAGCCATTGGCTATTTTCATAAACAAGCCGGGTTCCAGCCACCTCAGGCACGAGAGGGCTCGGCAGTCATCAGCCAGGTGCTAGGCGGCATCCGGCGAACCAAAGGTGTCCGACCGCAGCGCAAGCGCGCTGCTGATGGTGACGCGCTTCGCGATATGCTTCGAGCGATCCAGGGGGAAGGGCTGCGAAGCGCACGGGACCGAGCTGTCCTTGCGCTCGGCATGGCGGCTGCGTTGCGGCGATCGGAGATTGTTGCGCTGACGCTCGACGACATCGAACTGGTACCGCAGGGCTTAAAGGTGATCGTCCGCGGCTCGAAGACAGACCAGGAGCGCGTAGGTGCCGTCATCGCCGTCCCCGAAGGTCGCCGCATCAAACCCAAGGCGCTGCTTCTTGCCTGGATGGAGGCAGCGGCGCATCGCGAAGGTCCCTTGTTCCGGAAGCTTACGCCAGCTGATCGTTTGACCGATCGGCCAATGTCGGACCGAGCCATCGCGCGCCTCGTCCAGAAGCACGCAGCCGCGGCGGGTTACGCACCGGAGGAATTTGCAGGTCACAGCCTGCGTGCCGGCTTTCTGACCGAAGCAGAGGCGAATGGCGCAAGCATCTTCAAGATGCAGGAGGTCAGTCGACACAAATCGGTTCAGGTGCTCGCCGCCTATGTTCGCAGTCGCGAACTGTTCCGTGAGCATGCGGGCGAGAAGTTTCTATGATCTTGCGCGACGAGGCGCAATCAACCGACGGTCAGCACCGACCTCCATTCGTCGATCCTCGGCGCACTTTTGCAGTCATCATTCGCGCCCAACAGCCTTACCGGCCATGCCGACGATCTTGAACCCTGAACATTTCCAAAGCAGAGGTGACTCGAGAAATATTCTGATCCGTGGGCGCCTAGCTCCTGCGCATGTGGTTAAGTGGTAGCGCAGTTTCTTCCTTAAGCGTTTCCATCGAAAAATAAGCGCTGACTTCCATGATTGGCACCGCCGCAATCAGCCTTTTGTAGATCGTGTCATACGCCTCAACGCTTGGGATAACGACACGCAGGACATAGTCGAGGTTGCCCGCGAGCCGGTGTGCCTCGACGATCTCGGGCACATCGGCGATCGTCTCCCGAAAGCGGCGCGTCCAATCCTCGCTGTGTACGGCGCGCACGGTCAGGAAGACGGTGGTGGACACGCCCAATCGACGCCGATCAAGCAGCGCCACCACGCGACGCACGAACCCTGCCTGTCTGAGCTGGGTGACGCGACGCGAGGTGGCGGATGGCGACAGCGCAATCCGTTCCGCTATTGCCTGAATTGGCAATTCGGCATCTTCTTGCAGCATGGCGAGACAGGCGACGTCGCGTGCATCGATCAACGGTGGGTCGGATTGTTTTTCGGCCATTTCAAAGCGTCACACGTAAAGAGCGCAATATCCAACTGAGACGCACGCGACATGCGGTAATTAGCAGGACTCCGTCAATCTTTGCACACCACGAGGCCACCAACCGCGCTAAGTTTACGCCTATCACCGGCCACATGGAACAACGATGCTTGAGACCGCCGCCCTGTCACACTTCGCCGAGCCGGATTGCCGCATGGCAACCGAAGCTGTGCGGCTATGGCAGGACCAGGCCGTCCGGCAGATCGAGGCAGACGCGACTCGATCGTCCGACACCCATCTCATCCGACTGGATTTGCCCGGGGAGCCCGCAATTACACTATACCTCAAGGATGAGAGCTCGCACCCGACCGGCAGCCTCAAGCATCGGCTGGCGCGGTCGCTGTTCTTGTACGCGCTGTGCAATGGGTTAATCGGGCCTGATACCCACGTCATCGAGGCTTCTTCGGGCTCGACCGCTGTAAGCGAGGCGTATTTTGCTCGATTGCTGGGGCTGAAGTTCATCGCGGTGGTGCCCGCCGGCACAGCGCGTCCCAAGATCGACGCGATCCGCTTCCATGGCGGCGACATCCACATAGTGAACGATCCGCGCGAGGTCTGCTCCACCGCGCACCGGCTGGCAGCGGAAACCGGCGGCCATTTCATGGATCAGTTCACCAACGCCGAGCGCGCGACCGACTGGCGCGGCAACAACAACATAGCCGAGAGCATGTTCGCGCAACTGGCGGCCGAGGATCATCCGGTGCCGCGCTGGATTGTCTGCGGCGCGGGCACGGGCGGCACGTCGGCCACGATTGGCCGCTTCCTCCGCTACCGTCAGCACGCCACGCGGCTGTGCGTCGCCGATCCGACCGATTCCGTCTTCCACCGTCACCATGCCGACCCCGAAATCACCGAAGCTACCGCGCCGCGCTGCTCACTGATCGAGGGGATCGGCCGTCCACGGATCGAGCCGAGTTTCATGCCGAGCGTCATCGACCGGATGGTCGCCGTCGACGACGCAGCCAGCATCGGTGCTATGCGAGCGCTGTCGGACCGGCTCGGGCGTCGCGTCGGCGGCTCGACTGGCACCAATCTATGGGCTTGCGCCACGCTCATCGAAGAGATGGTGCAGGCCGGCGAAGGCGGGAGCCTGGTCACCCTGCTATGCGACGGGGGTGATCGGTATGCGGCGAGCTATTACGACGACGAATGGCTGCATGTACGGAAAATCGCTTGGCAGGAACCGGCCATGCAGATCACAGCGCTACTTAACGGCTGACGGTTGAGTGGAACATAACTGGGGTGTTGCCGTCACAACCAACCGAGCAAGATGTTCTTAACCCAGCGCCTTTCCATTCCGCATAAAGATTACCGTAGAAGACGGCCATGTCACCTGAGCGATCACCGAGTCCCAGTTACAACGGGGCAGTTCGATGTCTCCAAATCGGGAGCGGTCGTCAAGGAGCGCGCTGCCGTCATCGTTGATGCCATAGGCAACAGGCGGCCACTGATAGTTTGCGCTGCGCTGGATGAGGTTGATCTCGTCGCCGCCTTGCGGGCTGACTTCCGCACTTCATATCGCAGCCGTTTCGATTGTTAGCCCCAACGGCTCGCGTTGACGTTTAGCTTTAAATTTTGGGCCGGGTGCTGTCCTCCGTGTCTTAACCGTGGTATAGATATCACCGGGCGCGGGCTTGTATTTGACATCGATGCGCAGAATTTCACCCAGTCATCTTAAGAGCGACTGTGCCTTGTCCTAATTAAGCAAGTATGACTGCACACCGTCGACGTTGGGTCCGGGCTCGTGCTGATGCGGATCCATAGCATGCCCAAAAAGCACAGCTACCGGCGCTTCATGCTCTCGCTCCTTACCCCTTAGTTCCGCATGGTCTCATCCGAGCTGTGCGATGCGCGGATGGATTTAATCTTGGCGTGTCCTAAGCGCCATTCGCAAGATTGAGGGCGCTAATCGGGCACCCAATTCCTACGTTTGGCATGGTGCTTTGACGCGCGCCCAACCGTAAGACGCTCTCATCAGAAATGCCGTCCTCATCTTCCGTGAGAGTGGTACCATATGCATCTCCGTGATCTGAGGTCTAAAAAAGTCCGTCATCGTCCTCGTCTTCCTCGACGACCGCGCTGACCACGGCGAAGCTAGTTGGCACGTTGGCGGCATGGGCGTCGCGTTCCTGCGCCATCGTGTAGAGTGCGCCGATCTGCGGCAGCAGCATGCCCAGCGCCATCGTCGCCGCGTCCGACAGGGCATTAACCGGCGAGGTCGTCGACAGCACGATCGCCGCCTGTCGCATCGTCGCGCCGAGTTGCAGCTCAGCGCCGATCTCGTCGCCGGCGATCGCCAGCAGCTCGATCAGCTGTCGCGCATCGTCGCCGCCCTCGCGGACCGCCATGTCGGTGCGCTGGCACCCCTCGCGGATCACCAGCAGCGCCTGCGCCAGCTTGCCGCCCATGTCGCCGTCGCCGGCTTCGGCACGCTTGGCCGCCAGCGCGTCGTTGGTTTCGGCCAGCTCGGCGATGGGGCGACCGATCCCGCGCATCGCATTGCCCAGCGAATGGGCGTAGATGTCGACCTCCTGAGCGACGACGGACACCGCCTTGCCCAAATCACCGTGCCGGCGGCACAGCAGCCGGGTGTTGGTAGCGATGTCCTGCACGTCGAACTGGACGCGTTGTAGCAGCGCCAGCCGGCGGGTGAGTTCGTTGACGGTATCGGTAATGAGGCACAGCATTGATGCCGAGCGCTGGTCCGCCTCCTGCAACTGCACGGTGATCACCGCGACCTCGCCGACCGCGTGCTCGATCTGGATCAGGAACGGGCGACCGCCGCGCCCGGCATCGTTGTCGATCAGATCGAGCAACGCGGCGGTATCGGGCTGCAACGCCTTGAGCGAGGCGACGAGCAGTGCCGTATCGCGATCGAAATCGGCGGCGCTGGTTTCGAGCAGCGCGGCCAGCAGGTGGTGGATCACCGCCCTTACCTCGACCTGCGCCGAGACGTCGGGCACGTCGAGAAGGCTGGTGTCGAGTAGTTGCAGCGCGGAGACGACATGCTCCAGCCGCTGGCGCGTGCTGTCGCCGACCTGCAGCGCACCGAGCATCGTCGCGACGCGGCCCTGCACCGTCCGCGCGATATCCGCGACCTGCCGCGCCATCGCCGCGACATCGCCGAGGTGCGCGTTGAGCGCCCCCGCATCGTGGACCAGCCGCCGGGGTACCGCCGGCAGGATCTTGGTCGCTTCGGCGGCGAGCAGACGTCCGGTCTGCTGCACGCTGCCGACGCTGCCCGACAGCTCCTTCAGCTTGGCAAGGAAACCTTCGAGATGTTCTTCCCCGGTGGCAAGACGTTGCCCCATGTCGTTGACGAAGCCCACGAAAGCGGCTTCACCCGACGCTGCGATCTTGATGTTCATGCCATAGATGTGCAGCACCCTTAGCGCCTCGCGCATGTCCATCACATGGTCGCGCAGCACGCGCGAAGCGGCGCCGATCCGGGCCATGTCCTGATCGCGTTCGGCCTGCACGGCGGGCAGTGCCTCCAGCTGGCCGGCGACGTCGGTCAGGCTCGACACCGCAATGCCCGCGACGCTTTCGTCGAGCGCGCCGGTCACCCCTTCGATCGAGTGGATGATGCGATCGATCGTCTCGATCGCGGTGGCGAGCGTCGTGCCGGCGCGGACGAAGCGCGCGTCCATGCCCGCGGCGACCAGTGCCAGTTTTCGTTTCAGGTCGGACAGGTCGATCGCCTGCGCATCGTGGGTGTCGATCCGGATATGCTGCATGGCTTCAGTCCTGGCTGGCAGGGAGGAGGGGGCGGACGGCGGTCATCGGACCGTCGCCTGCAACAATTCGCGGGCAATCGCGTGGAGCGGCACGACCCGGTCCGCTGCGCCGCGGGCGATCGCTTCCTTGGGCATGCCGAACACGACCGACGTGGCTTCGTCCTGCGCGAAGGTGAAGGCGCCGGCCTGCTTCATCTCCAGCAGCCCGCGCGCGCCGTCGTCGCCCATACCGGTCATGATGATGCCGACCGCGTTCGACCCGGCATTGCGTGCGGCGGAGCGGAACAGCACGTCGACCGAGGGCCGATGCCGCGACACCAACGGCCCTTCCTTGACCGCCACGACATAGCGCGCGCCCTGCCGTTCGAGCATCATGTGGCGCAGCCCGCCCGGCGCGATCAGCACATGGCCGCGCATGACGGTATCGCCGTCCTCGGCTTCCTTGACTCCGACCTGACACAGGCCGTTCAGCCGCTTGGCAAAGGCGCGGGTGAAGCTTTCGGGCATATGCTGGACGATGACGATGCCGGGCGAGTTGGCGGGCAGCGCCTCCAGCACCTCGCGCAGCGCCTCGGTCCCACCGGTCGAGGCGCCGATGCATACCACCATCTCGGTCGTGCGACTCATCGCCCGGCCGGTCGGTGGCGGGAGGACGGCATCGGCAGTCAGCTTGGGCGGCGTGGCGGGGCGTTCCATCGCGGATCGAGCGCGTACCCGTGCCCGTGCGGCACCCTTCACCGTTTCGCGAATGCGCATCTTGGCGTCGTTCAGATGGTCGGCGACGCCCACGCGGGGCTTGAGAATCACGTCGACCGCGCCCGCCTCCAGCGCCTGCAACAGCGTTTCCGATCCTTCCTCGACCAGCGACGAACACATCACGACCGGGATCGGGCGCTGGCTCATGAGCTTGCGCAGGAAGGTGACGCCATCCATCCGCGGCATTTCGACGTCGAGGGTGATGACGTCGGGAATCTCTTCCTGGATGTAGCGCGCCGCGGCGAAGGGATCGGCAGCGGCGGCAATCACCTCGATCGCCGGGTCTTCGTTCAGGATGCTGGTCATCGCCTGGCGGACGCTGGCGCTGTCGTCGATGACGAGGACGCGGATCTTGCCCATGTCAGACCTTTCGAAACACGGTGTAGGATGCGGTCGTGACCGGCAGGTTCATGCCGGCGATCGATTCCGAATGGCCGAGGAACAGATAGCCGCCGGGCACCAGGCAGTCGCACAGCCGCTGCACGACCTTTTCCTGTGTCGGCTTGTCGAAATAGATCAGCACGTTGCGACAGAAGATGATGTCCATCGGTTCGCCCACCGGATAGCTGGCATCGATCAGGTTGAGCCGGGCGAAGCCGATCGCGGAGCGTAGCGCGGGTACGATCCGCACCTTGTTCGCCTTGCGATCAAGGGCGTTGACGACGTAGCGCTGGCGCAGGGTCGCCGGGACCGGGTCGACGAGGTCGGCCGGATAGATGCCGCGTCGTGCCGTTTCCAGCACGGCGGTGTCGATGTCGGTCGCGAGGATGCCATATTCCGGGCCGCCGCTCTCCGCGAACTGATCGAGGATCATCGCCATCGTATAGGGTTCGGCCCCGGTCGAGCAGGCGGCGCTCCACGCCCGGATGCGGCGGCGGCCATTGTCGACCAGCGTCGGCAACGCGGTCTTGGTCATGAAATCGAAATGACCGGGTTCGCGGAAGAAGTCGGTCTTGTTGGTTGTGACCGCGTTGATCAGGTTGACCATTTCCTCCGGCGCGGCACTGCCATCAAACAGGTGATCGCAATATTCGTCCAGCGTCGCCATGCCGGTATCGCGCAGCCGCCGTTGCAGCCGGCCTTGCAGCATCGTCACCTTGGTCGGCGGCATCTTGATGCCGGTCTGGTCGAAGATCAGCGTCGACAGCTTGGCGAACCGATGCGGGCTGAGGCGATCGGTCGCCGGGGCAAGGGCAGGTAGTGCGGACATGCGGGTGGCTTCCATCGGACGGCGCCGCACAGGGTGCGGCGTCGCTCAGGGCGGGGGCGTACGCCGCATCCGAAACAGGATGCGGCGTATCCGGAGTTCAGGCGGCAGCGGCGATCGCCGAGACGGCAACGTCGTCGTCGGAGAAGACCTTGGCGGCATCGACGATGACGACGAACCCGTCGGGTTCGCGCACGACCCCGGCGATATAGTCCGACCGCCAGCGCAGCCCGATATCGGGCGCCGCCTCCAGCCGTTCGGCCTCGAAGCTGGCAACCGTGATCACGCGGTCGACGACCAGGCCTAGTGAGAGCGTGCGGTCGGCGAGCGTCAGGTCGACGATGAGCACGCGTGTGGCCAGCGTCTCTTCGACCGGGGCAAGCCCAAGGCGAAGGCGCAGGTCGATCATCGGCACGCCCTGACCGCGCACGTCGGTGATGCCCAGCATCCATTGCGGCCCCCCCGGCACACGGAAGGCGGGCCGGTAGTCGAGGATTTCGCGGACCATCGCCACGGGTACGGCGAAGACTTCATCGCCAAGCCCGAAGGTCACGACCTGCACGACGCCGGGTCCCGTCATGCCGCGCGTCCGAATGCGGCGTCGTCGCTGTCCGGGCCCCCCTGCGACAGGTCGAGTGCGAAGCCGCGGGCGCGGGCCTGCTGGTCGGCAACCGAGTTCGGCTTGGCCTTGGAAGCCGCGGTCTTTGCCGGAGCCGCGGGCTTGCGGGCGACCGGACGGCGTGCCGGGGCAGTGCCCTCGACACGGAAGAAGGCGATGCTCTGCTGCAACTCGTTCGCCTGTCCGGCCAGTTCCTCGGAGGTCGAGGTGATCTGTTCGGACGCCGACGCGTTCTGCTGCGTTACCTGGTCGAGCTGCTGCAGCGCCTGGTTGATCTGGCTCGCGCCGATATCCTGTTCACGGCACGCCGCGCTGATTTCCGACACCAGTTCGGCAGTCCGGCGGATGTCGGGGACCAGCTTGGTCAGCATCTCGCCGGCCTGTGCCGCCGCCTGCACCGTGTCGCTCGACACGGCGCTGATTTCGGCCGCCGCGGTCTGGCTGCGTTCGGCCAGCTTGCGTACTTCGGAGGCAACGACTGCGAAGCCGCGGCCATGTTCGCCGGCACGTGCCGCCTCGACTGCGGCGTTCAGCGCGAGCAGGTCGGTCTGGCGCGCGATTTCCTGCACGATGCCGATCTTTTCGGCGATGGTGCGCATCGCCTTGGCCGCGCGGTCGACGGCGACGCCGCTGGCTTCGGCATCCTTCGACGACTGACGCGCGATCTTTTCGGTCTGTGCGGCATTGTCGGCGTTCTGTTTGATGTTGGCCGCCATCTCTTCCATCGATGCCGAGGCCTCCTCCGCCGACGCAGCCTGTTCGGTTGCGCCCTGCGACACCTGTTCCGACGAGGCCGACAGTTCCTGACTGCCGCCGGCGACATTGTCCGCCGCGGCCGATGCGTCACCCACGACGCTGCGCAGGCGTTCCACCATCGACACCAGCGAATGGCCCAGCTTGTCCTTGTCCGACAGCGGCGTGTGGTCGACGGTTAGATCGCCCTGCGCGATCTTGTCGGCGAGTGCCGCCGACTGGCGCAGCGCCAGCGTCATGCGGTTGACCGTGTCGACCAGGTCCTTGATCTCATCGTTGCTAGTGGCCGTTACTTCCTGATCAAGGTCGCCAATCGCGACGGCATCCAGTGCAACGCTGACCCGCTTCAGACCGCGCGACACAATCATACTGATCCAGATCGCCCCACAAGTGCCGAACAGGATCGCGATGATGGCGGTGGTAAATAGGACCGTACGAGATTCGGCGTAGAGCGCGCTCGTATCGTTATCCGACTGCTTCATCTGTCGACGCTGCATTTCGGCAAGATCCTCAATACTCTTGCTCATCGACATAACTTGGGCGCGGCTCTCGCCCATCGAGAGCGCCATCGCCTCGGCGTTACGGTTGGCTAGAGCGTAGGACCGAACCCGATCGTTGACCGCCTTGAAGGCGTTCCATCGATCCCTTGCGGCACGCCAGGTCGGCAATTCCTGGGGAGATGCCAGGGCAGTTCCTTCGTTCAGCAACGACTCGACATGCGCGCGTTGCGTCATCATGCGTTCGTCAAAACTCTTGGTTGTGGCATCGTCGGTGGTCGCTGCCATGTTCTTTTCGTTGCGAACGACCCGACCCGCTTCGCCATCAATGGTAAGCGCGATGTCTAGCGACTTGGCCGGACCGGCGATGACGTTCGTGATTGCAGTGTTCAACGCGCTCATGCGCGTGATGCCTACACCAACCACGATGGCCAGCAGAATAATGAGAGTGGCAAAGGTAGCGGCCAGTTTGGCCTTGATCGTAGCACGCATATAGCAATCCCCCCCCGGGATGATCAGTTGGTGGCAGCGGCCGCGAGATCGCGGCGCGCTATGTTTTTAAAGATGGCATCAAGATCGGGCAGCACGACGATATCGTCGTCATGCCTGACCAACGTCCGGACATGGTCCCGCGGCCAGCGCAGGCCGACGACCGGCGCCCCCTCGCTGGTGGCGGCGTCGAACGTTGCGACTTCATGCACCTTGTCGGTGCGCAGCCCGATCATCGTCGGCTCGCCGTCCAGATCGATTTCGATCACGACGATCCGGCTGTCGGGTGTCGTTCCGGGGACCTGCATGCCGAAGGCAAGGTGGAGGTTGGCGAGCGGAATGATCCGCCCCCGGAAATTGACGACATGACTGACCAGCGGCGGTGCGCCGGGCACGCGCGTTTCGGGCATCATGTCGAGGATTTCGCGGACGAGCACGGCTTCCAGTGCGAAGCTCTGCCCGCCGAGGTCGAAGACCAGCACCTCCAGCTGATGATCCGGGTTCCACGGCACGGTGGTCGGTTGCACGTTATCCGGCTGCACGCAGCGTCTCCTCATGCGGTTGGCCGAGCGCGATCAGCTGGGCGATGTCGAGGATCAGCGCGACCTCACCGTCGCCGAGGATCGTCGCGCCCGCAAAGGTGGCGGCGTCGCGGTGCAGCGCCGACATCGGCTTGATGACCGTCTGATGGTTGCCGATGATCTGGTCGACGACGAGGCCCACGCGGCCCAGCGGTGTGGCGACGACCACGATCTTCTGGAACGGGTCTGGACGGGTGTCGGTGGCGAACAGGTCGCGCAGGCGCAGGAACGGCACGAGCTTTTCACGCAGCGTGATGAGGCTGCGGCCCCGGTGGCGCATATCGTCCTCCAGCGAGAGTTCGATGCATTCCTCCACCGCGGTCAGCGGAATGACGAAGCGACCGGTACCGACCCGGACCAGCAGCCCGTCGATGATGGCGAGGGTCAGCGGAATGCGCAGTGCGATCAGCGAGCCTTCACCCTCGGTCGACTGCACGTCGATCGATCCGCGGAGGCCTTCGATCGTGCGCTTGACCACGTCCATGCCCACGCCGCGTCCCGACAGGTTGGTGACGGTCGCCGCGGTCGAGAAACCGGGGGCGAAGATCATCTGCAACAGGTCGTGGTCACTGAGCGCCTGATCGGGCTGGATCAGGCCGTTCGCCTCCGCCTTGGCACGGACGCGGGCGCGGTTGATGCCGCGGCCGTCGTCGCGGATGGTGATGACCACCTCGCCCCCGGCCTGATGCGCGGCAAGGCGGACGGTGCCCGCGCTGGGCTTGCCCGCGGCGGCGCGATCGTCCGCCGTTTCGAGGCCGTGGTCGCAGCTGTTGCGGATCAGGTGGACCATCGGGTCGAACAACCGCTCGATCACGGTCTTGTCGACTTCGGTCGCTTCTCCTTCGGTTTCGAACTCGATCGCCTTGCCGGTGTCGCGCGCCAGATCGTGGATCAGGCGGCGGAAGCGCGAGAACAGCGATCCTACGGGCACCATGCGCAGCACCATCATGGTTTCGCGCAATTCACCGGCCAGCCGTTCGATCTCTTCCGATACCGAGCGCAGCACGAGGTCCTGCCCGCGATCGGCGAGCTGCGACAGGCGGCTCTGCGCAATCACCAGTTCGCCGACGCGGTCCATCAGCGCGTCTAGCCGCCCGGCCGGCACGCGCACGCTTTCCTCGGCCTTGGCGGTCGCGCGGGCGGCTGGGCTGTCGGGGGTGGCCGCCTGCAGGGCGACGATCGGCTCTTCCTCGATCCGGGCCGGTTCGGCGGCCACTTCCCCGTCGACCGCGAGCGGTTCGATGGTCAGTTCCATGTCGTCCATCACGAAGATGAACACATCCTCGATATCGTCGCGCTTGATGTCGCCGACCAGCGTGACGTCCCAGCCGATATGACATTCGGTCGGCACCAGCTGCGACAGCGGCGGCACGGTGTCGGTGCGTGCGACGATGGTGCAGTCACCCAGCTCGCGAAGCTCGTCGAGCAGCATCAGCGGATTGGTGCCGTTGGCCATCGCGTCGACCGGCAGCTTGAACGACACCTTCCAGCCAGCGCGCGCGGCAGCAGCCGGTGCGGCGGGGGCGGTGCCCGATGCTTCCTCGATCGCCGCCTGCAGTCGGACGAGGATCGCATCGCCCTCCGCTTTCGGCGCATCGCCATCGACCAGCGCGCGCATATGGTCCTGCGCCGACAGGATCACCGCGACCAGCGCGGCGGTGGCCGGCACCTGCCCCTTGCGAACGCGGTCGAACGCGGTTTCGCAGTGGTGGGTGAAGCCCGCCAGCGCGTCGAAGCCGAACATCGCGCCCGATCCCTTGAGCGTGTGCAGCCCGCGGAACACGGCGTTAACCAGGTCGATATCGTCGAGGCGGTGGCCGAGGTCGAGCAATCCCTGCTCGACCTGGTCCAGAACCTCGCCCGCCTCGACGCGGAAAGCGGCGACGGGATCGTCGATCACCGGCCCAGCACCTTGCGTGCGACCTTGACCAGCTGATCGGGGACGAACGGCTTGACCAGCCAGCCGGTCGCACCGGCGGCCTTGGCCTGGTTCTTCATCTCGGGATCGGATTCGGTGGTCAGGAAGATGATCGGGACACCCGCCTGCGCCGGCTGCTTGCGCAGTTCGCGGATCATCGACAGCCCGTCCATGTTCGGCATGTTCAGGTCGGTCACGATCATGTCGAACTTGGCGGCATTCGCCTTGGCCAGCCCTTCGACGCCGTCGCCTGCCTCGGTCACGCTATAGCCTGCACCCGTCAGGGCGATGCGGATCGCCATGCGCAGGCTGGCGGAATCGTCGACGGCGAGAATGGAAGCGGTCATTGCAGCGGGACTCCGTGGAACCAGAAGGCATTGTCATCCGGGGTCATTGCTTCAGTGAAGCCGGCGCGGCGAAGAAGGGCGCTCAGTATGTCGTCGGCAGGCGCCGCCAGACGGATGTCGCCACCGTGCAGCCGCGCTTCGGCGCGCAGGCTTTCGATGAGTTGCAGGACGCTGAGATCGGGGGCGGTCAGGCCGGACGCGTTGAGTACGATGTCGCTATCTAGCGCCAAGTCACGCGAGGTCTCGGCGACCACACCGACCGACGTCATCGTTAGGTCCGGCGGCAGCGCAAACGTAGATAGCATATAGTAGACCCCTTCAAGCTGAGGGATTACTCGCAGCGCCTTATTAAAATCAGTTTAAGCACGCGGCCGCTTAGGCATAAGGTTTATCAATGGACACCAGTCGACTAGATGTCGGGCCTTTGCCGTCTTAGGGAATTACGCACATATCCTTGATTTAGCGGAATATTTTCCGGGTGACCTTACAGTCGTCCGGAAATCTGGAAAATATCAAAGTCACCATTGTGGCTAGGGCATATAAATACCTGAATGTAAAAGGTATTTTATCGATCGTGCCGTGGGTGTTGCTCGATGGCGGAGGAGGCAAGCTAAGCGCGCGAGCTGTAGGTTATCGGAGATTTAAAAAGATAATTAAGAACTGCAACTAGATGGATTTTACGTACCGTGGTCGCGGTAAATCGCCGAAGCTTCATCCTGGTATGTGGCTTCCATGTGCCGTTGCTCTTAGAGTCCTTGACTCTCGGTTTAAAGGTTATAACACAATGACATATTGGTACGGCGTAAGCGCGGTTGGCCTTGCCGCAGATGCCATCGCATGGTCAGCTGCCCGATCCCAACCCTCAGGCAAAATGCATTGACGAATTGTCCAAACTCATCGATCGTAGTGGCGATCGCCTCCAGTGGTCGTGCCCGCAAAATATTGATCCCGGCTTCCATCACCGCTTCGAGATCGATTATCGGGTATAGAACGTAGCGACGAATGACCGATATCCGGCGGCGTTCAGAGCAATCGATGCAGCGACCTGTCCCCGACATTGGCACGGCCCTTCGACCGCAATGCCGGACGCACGCGATCAATCGACAGCACGTCGTCATGCGACCTGCGACTTGCAGCAAGGCGCGCCGCCTTGGGCTCCCGCGCGAAACAAACCTCGTACGCCCCTAGTGCCGTTGGCAGTTGCACGACGAAGCTGCATGCGCCGCGCCGCGCTTCGGTGATGCCGTTAGATGCTAGGTGCGCGAGCGCCTCGCGCACGACCGTTCAGGAAACGCTGAGGTAGATGGCGAACTTGCCTTTGTCGCGGAGATCCAACGCCCGCATTTGTAGACCGAGCGGATCGTCCGGTGCCGGACGCGCTGGATGGACAGCGCCAAGCGTCAGCAGCATTATCATGGACTGGGATATGGACTCCTGACCTGATAAGCATCGGGCCATGAACCCGAGCTCTATCTGCACGTCCCTTATCGAACGCCCCGCGCTCGGCGCCCCGCGTGAGGTCGGTCCGCAAAAGCACGAATATCGCTCCAAAACTCGCTTCAGTTCGCTGGTTGCCCTCGTGGAAGCACCTTCCCTTCGTGCTTTCGAGGACCGTTCAATGCGCCGCTTCGTGCTTTTGCGGACCGAGGGGGGGAGGCGATGACTGGCCCCACCCCAAGCCAAGGCGATCTGTTCGTTCTTGATAGCCCACTGCTGACGGAAGTTCGCGGCGAACATTCGCTAATGGCGTATCCCTTCTTCGCACTAGCCAAGAGCGGGTGGAAGAAGCCGCTAATATATAAAACCGATACCGTCTCTATTGAAATAGGTCCCGGACCGAGGGGTGTCGCCACGATCTACGATAAGGAAATTCTTCTTTATATAGCAAGCTTGCTTGTTTCAAAGATGGATGCTGGAGAGCGTGTTGCCCAAGACTTTTACTTTACCGCGCACGATCTTTTTCGTGTAACTGGGGTTAACGGTTCCGCAAGGTCTTATACTCGGCTGGCAGACGCGTTGGAGCGATTACAAGGTACCCAGATTAAGACAAACATCGAAGCTGGAGGAGAAGGACAGACAGGCTTCTTCTCTTGGCTTTCCGAGGCCACGATCAAATACACCAAAACCCGTGTTGGCGAGCCTCGTATGAAGGGGGTTCAGGTCCGGCTTTGTGACTGGCTTTACCGCGCGATTTTGAAGGACCGTCGCGTCCTAGAATACTCACCAGACTATTTCCAGCTCGGGCCAGTCGAGCGACGGCTGTACGAAGTCGCTCGCTCGACATGTATCGATGGGCCGGTCCAAGTTGGACTCGACGATCTACGTCTGCAGTTGGGTTATCAGAACTCGCTTAAGCATTTTCGTCACGCGCTGCGAGGCATTGCGGAGGCCGATGCGATTCCGGGCTACAGCATTATGCTGAATGAGCCAGATATTCCTGCCGCAGCCGGGCCAAAGCGTCGGGTTGCAGCGCCGACTCTTGTCACGCTCATCCCGAAGAGCACTAAGCTAACACCTGAATAGTCGCACCGCGAATCGAGGTAGGCTCCGATTCGCTTTGGTCCGGCAAAGCACGAAAATTCGCTGTCGAACATCATTTGCGGCGTCCGTGAAAGCACGAGTCCGCGTCCGTCAAAGCACGAACTACGCGGACGCAGGTCCGTCAAAGCACGAAATTTTTGCCGCTTCGGTCCGCGAAAGCACGAGTCATGCCGACTTCCGAGTGAGGCGGTGTGCTGGCATCGTCCCCTTGTGTTCTCCGCAATTGGCGACGGGTCCGTGCGGAGCGAACAGAAAGGGTGGCCGTGAGCACATAAACGAATGCCCGGCACGAAGGCCGGGCACCCAGAAATCGCAACGTGGCAGCGTCGCCAAACGCTGACCGGTCACTCGTAGATCTTCTGCGTAGCGATTTTCGAACCTCGGTTCAAGGGAGCGCGCTTCGCGCCACGCCTCTGTTTTGCCTGCTGACGGCCTCTCCAACGAGGGGACGAACGATGACATACACCCAATCGGCCTTCACCGGGGGCACAGGTGCCCGGCCTATCACCGCCTTTTCGCGCCGGATCGCGCGTGAGCTGGAGTCAAAGCTCGCTGATGCGCCCGCCGAAGTCGAGCGCAAAGCGGTGTTCGCCGTCGTAAAGCGCGCAGCGCCAGCACTCGGCATCGGGATTGGAGCGCTGCAAACCCTCGAGCATCTCATCAGCTACACTCATGCCGATGACTGGAAGGCCGGTCGAACGCCCGTCGCCTGGCCGAGCAATCTGACCCTTGCGGAAGTCGCCGGAAAAACAGTCAGCGCGATCAAGGCTCGTTTGCGCCAGCTTCGCGCGCTGGGCTTGATCCTCGCGCGCGACAGCGGTCATGGCCGTCGAACCGGACGGCGGGACGACAGCGGGGCGATCTCTACCGCGTTTGGCGTCGACCTCTCTCCTTTGCGCATCCGCTTCGAGGAGTTGCGCGAACTGGCCGAGGCGTATTCGGCGCAGTCGCGGCTGTTCAAGGAAGGCCGGCAGGAGATCGCACGCGTACGCCGGATCGTAAGCCAGGCCCTGGCGCAGGCAGCGCATCTGCGGCTCACCGGTCCTCACTGGCTCGCACTTCAGGAAGCGATCGATCACGTCGCATCTGCGGCCGCCATTGCCCGTGCCGGACGAGATAGCGAAGCGTTCCGGTCTGCGATCGGCCGTCTCGCTGTCGTCGAGGAGCGGGTCGGGCTGACGATTGACCAGTTCATGTTTCCTGAAGAAAGTGAAGGGTCGGGGTCAAAAAATGAGCCCTTCATACATATACAAACCAACCCCTCCCCCATCAAAGATGTACATGCTGTTCGAGCGTGTAGTTCTGATCCGGCCGGTCAGGTTTCCCCAACAGCCGAGCTTCCAGCTTCTCCGTCGAACAGTCAGTTCAAGGCGCGACCAGCGGACCTGTTGGAAATGTTTCCCACTACCGCGATGTATGTTGGTGGGAAGAAGCCGGCTTGGTCCGATATCCACCGCGCAGCGTCTCGACTTCGCCACGATCTTGGTATCCGGATTGGGGTTTATGTCGACGCCCTGGAGAAGCTTGGACCAGATGCTGCAGCGATCGCGATCATGATTACCGCGGAGCGACACTCTCGGTCGGAGATCCGGTTAACGCCTGGCGCCTACTTCACGGGCATGGTCGGCAAGGCAAAGCGCGACGAACTTGATCTCGCAAAAAGCCTTTGGGGCTTCCGTACGGAGCGAATGGCCACACATTGAGGCCGGGATAGCGTCCAATATCGTTCTGTGGTAAAACCGGACTATGCCATTCCGATGTGATCGAGATCGGTATGCTCTGGTGGATGCCCTTCACGACGGCGCCCGGTGAGGTGCCGCGCCCTCTTGTGCGGGGCCGCGATGCTGAGCCTGATCGTGGCTTGGCATCATCCGTCGCCCCGCGGGAGTGCGCATCAAATCGGTCTCGGACTACGCTGTCTTGGGACTCCAGCCAGTCCGCTATGCGAGGCGGTGGGAGGTTTGGCCAGAAAGATTCAGGAGCCCGGCGCAATCTCAGCGGTCGGACGGCTGCCGCCCTCCAAAGTGCCAGGTGCCGTGGACGATGCCGTCACGCAGGTGAACATTGAGGGGACCGTTTGCGTGCCCGGCTATTCGCGGGCGGCGCGGCCCGCTTACGCCGTCACTGCGCCGCTCAAGCGTCGAATGATGACAGAACAGCATCCCGGTGAACCTTTGTCGGCCTATGAGCTCGATCACCTCATTCCGATCTCCCTCGACGGCGCGCCATTGAGATCGAGCAATCTCTGGCTTCAACCACGCTCCGGACAAGCGAACGCGGAGGACAAGAACGTTGTCGCCTATGTTCTGTGGCGCCTGGTCTGCGAGCGCCAATTGCCCCTTGCCGACGCCCAGCATGCGATGAGGACGAACTGGATTGACGCCTATCGTATCTACGCCACGCCGAAGAATATCGAAAGGTATTATTTTCGGCATGCCGGCAAGACCGAGCGGGAGCGAAACACGATGGCGCATAGCCGACAATAAAGGAGGAAGCGTATGCCGCAAAATATAGCTGAATTCCGTATCATCGGTCGGGTTGGTAAGATCACGAAGCGCGAAAAAGTGAGCTACGTGAACATCGCGGCAAACTACAACCGGAGAGACGGGGACGAGTGGAAACAGGACACCATATGGAATAGTGTCGTTTGCTTTGCGAATATCGCCAGTCACCTGGAGAATGTCGGCAAAGGAGACCTCGTTCACGTCACGGGTAAGGTGCGGGAAGGATGGCACGGCGAAAGCGTGGAAACGACTTACCGCACGGAGTTGATAGCCGATACTTTCTCTGTCCTGGCCAAGGGCAGTGGCGACGGGGAATGAACGGCGCGTCCGGCAGCTTGCAAGAGGGTCTTGCCGCACAGGAAAGGCTGGGATCCTTAACGCACATTATTCAACACCAGGCACGGTTCGCGATGGTTGCCCCCTTACTGTTCGACTCAATTTCTCCTTTCGTTCTGTCTCGGAATGACTCATCAGCGGCATATGCCGATACGTCCCGAACATCGTTGGCTCTATCCGATCGACTGGCCGGAGATCAGTCGCATCGTGCGGTTTCAGCGTGCCGGTGGTCGATGCGAGCATTGCAAGCGGCCGCATGGACGCCGGGCGGTACAACTCGACGGATTGGACGGCGCGTGGTGGGATCGCGATGCGCGTCTGTGGCGCGACGGTCGCGGTCGCGTTCTCCGGCGACCGCCCCCCTTCGTAGCGCTCGACGCAATCCGTTTGACGCGCAGGCCCGTCTATCTTGCGACGGCGCACCTCAACCACGATCCAAGCGACAGCGGCCCACGCTGGCGCAATCTCGCCGCGCTATGCCCGCGCTGCCATATGATCCACGATGCGGCGGAGCATCGGCGCCGTCGATGGTGGAATGCGTTCCGACGACGTGCGCTCGGCGACCTCTTTACCGGCCGTTACAGCTAACACGCCGAACAACTGACCACATTCGTCGATGGCGTTGCAGCAGGCCAGTACATCCAACCCGGCACCATTCCGAACAAGCGTTCCCGGAGGCGAGGATGCCGATGGGCCTTCGGTCAGATTTTGCCGGAGAGCTTGGGAATGTTCGCGGTCTATCAACACGCATGGACGGGTCCGATGCCGCGACTGCCGCTGAGCGCTGAGCTTCGCGCCAAATCGATCGTCGAGACCCTCGGCGGGGTCTGGCGCGGAACACGCGGCGAGTGTCGTTGTCCTGCTCATAATGACGCCACGCCGAGCCTGTCCGTTCGCCTCGGCGACACTGCGATCCTGTTCCACTGCTTCGCTGGCTGCACCACGCCCGAAGTCATGCGAGCACTACAGCGAATGCGCCTCCATGATCGCGCCTCTCTCGCCATGCCGAGCGCAAAGCCGGAACGGGATATGAGTGCGCTTGCCGTGCGCCTCTGGAATGCCAGTGTTCCCATTGCCGGCACTCTCGCAGAGGATTACCTCCGCGCTCGCGGGCTGGTCGGCCCCTACCCGCGCTCGTTACGGTTCAACCCAGCGACAATCCTCGGTTCGGGCGCGAACAAACAGGTGATGCCGGCCATGATCGCTGCCGTGGAGAACGACCTCGGTGTCGTCGCCGTTCAGCGCACGTTCCTCGATCCGGTTGACGTGCTCCGCAAGCCCATCGCCAAGCCAAAGGTGTCATTGGGGGTAATTGGGACGGCGGCGATCCGGCTCGCGCCGGCCACTGACGAATTGGGGCTCGCGGAGGGAATCGAAGACGCGCTTTCGGCAAAAGCATGGTTCGGCACCCCCACCTGGGCGTTGGGCGGCGTCGAGCGGCTCGCCTTCGTGGCAATTCCCGAAAAGGTTCGTCGGATCATCGTCTACGCAGATCAGGGACCTGCCGCCCACCGACTTCTCGAGAAAGCGCGCGACCACCTCCTCGGCAACGGACGTGAACTTATACCACAAGTTCCCAAAGTGCACAAGGATTGGAACGATGCGTGGAGAGCGAGAATCTTCTGATCTTTTAGGGACCTGCGTCGCGTTCATGAGTATCAAAGTTACCATCTTCGGAGGCACCCGGGGGCCGACAGCATTCGAACGCTGGATCCGAACGCCATTGTCCGCCGCTGCGTCGATCGGCCGCTAGATCCGCCGGAACGGCTCTCGATCGATCACCGCCGCCTGAATTTTGGTGCGCAGCATGTTGGTGAGGTCGTCGCCGCGGCTCAGCACCCCGACGATCTCTTCAAGTGTGACGAGGACGACCGTCATGTGGCCCATGGCGTCACGCACCTGTTTCACCGCAGCGTCGGAAAAACCAGGGTTGGCGATGATCATCCCGCGAGCACCTGATCGGCCCATCACCCGTACGAGATGCTGCGCGACGATCCCGGTCCCGGCGGTCTGGGAAAGCCACTTCATTTCGACCAGATAGATGGTCCCGTCGATGTCGACGACACCGTCGATCTGCTCGACGATGCCCTCCCCATCGTCGCCTCGGAGCTCAAACGCTTCCCGGACGGAAATGCCGAATGCGGCGAAGATATCGTTGAGCGCCGCTTCCGCCAGCTTGCCCCGTCGCTGGGGATTCTGCTCGCCGAACAAGGCAAAGAGCCTGTCGCGCGCGCCATCGATCGCCGCCGTGCGTGATCGAACCTCTTCCTGCTGGCGCTCATGCGTCTCACGGTGCCGCGCAGCCTCCCGATCCCGCTCCATCGACATTCGCGTGAAAGCATCATGCACGTTGACGCGCTCGCGGATACTGGCGACCTGACCCTTCGCGCGCATCCGATCATTGTCCCACGTTGTCCCGAAGTCCTCGAATTCGACTACGCGCTTCACGACCTCACGCCGGGAGCGCAGGCCGTTATCGCCACGCTCGTTCAGTCGCGTCAGGATCGTCCGAGTGATACCATATTTGTTGTGCGCGGAAGCGTCCGCCTTGAGCTCGCCGCGAATGTCGTCGAGATCTTCCGCCGGGACGCCCGCGCCCTGGAAGAACAAGAGCACGGCGTTCTTGCTTCGACAGAGGAGCGGGATGGTGTCGACGAGCTGTTCAAACAGGTCGGGAGGATAATGGAAAGCGGCATCAAAGCCGTCGGTGGCAGGCTGGGACGCGGTAGACATGCTGAAATCTGACGTAGTGCCAGACCCCTGTCTAGCATGACGATCTTCCGAAACCGATCTGGTCGCTAACTGTCGATCTCCCGCGCGCGGGGCCAGCTAGACCTCGTCGATGGTTGACTCCGGATAAGCGCTTGCCTATCTGAGACATACCTTACGAGCCTACATGTGCTTTGAGAGCCCTGAGCCTGAAAGCACCGCGCGATCGTACGGATGGGTCGAAATAGTAGGTTTTGACCTTGATCCACCCAGACCGCTTTCGGTGAGAGCGTCTCGAAGGGGCATATCGGGAAGCTACACTGTACTTCCCAATGCACATTTCAGAAGAAGTCGCTCGTGAACATGTTGATGTGGGTGCGCTTCTTATGCGCTGTGAGCGCCCCATGACAGTCGGGGTAGGTCCCGACCACCGAAGCGCCCTTTGCGCGGCTCACGTTGTAATGGGTCGTACCATCGAACCATTTTCCGAAGCGAAAACGGTTCGCGATGATGCATAGCAGATTGTGGGGCGGCATAGCGGTGTCCGCTTGCGCATGATGTTCTGGCCCGAGCTCGAAATGCTTTCCAGCATCATCGACGAAGTAAAGATCGTCATACTCTGACGCTCGCTTGGGCAGCTGCCGTTCGCGCATGTCGCGAAGCATCGCGTCAATTTCACGACCATAGTTTCGCTGCGTCATGTCGCGGCACAGCAGTCGCATTCGTTCGATTTCCGGCGCGTCGAAATTGCGTAGCGGCAGCCGGAATATCTGCTGGTATTTTGCATCGGCAAAGCGGTTCGCAAGATATTTGTAGGACCGCAGACACTTGGATAAGGTCGCCGTCAACTGGTTGGCCGTCTTTGCACCGTAAGCGGGTGGGGTGAACCGGTGGACGCTGAAATGATCGCCCAGCAGGTCGACCAAGCCCGGCAGGCTGTCGTCGGTCAGCAGCAGCACGCCTGACGCACTCTGCCAGTCCAACCACGCCAAAAGCGCGTCGACAGTGCGTGCGCGGGTCGTGTCGAAAGCAGTGACGACCGGCTCTCCTCCCAACTCGGCAAAGCCGTTCGCGCGAATGTCTGCCGGGAGAAGTGCGGCTCGCTTTTCGGTCACTGTTTCTATGATCTTGGAGGCGCCTGTAACGAAGGCGATGATCAAAGGCATTAGTCTTTCAGCAGGCTGACAAGCACCTTGGCTGGTATCGTCAGTTCCGCCATCGCCGTCTCCGGAATCACAGCAAGTGATTCAACGAATTTGATCAGGGCCTGACCGCGCTTTGACGCGGATCGAGGCTTCGCCGCGGAGGGGGATGGGACCGGGGGATTGTCGAAGTCGAACTCAACCTCTTCGGGTAGAAAGCCGACCTTCGCCTTGATCGTCGGATGACTTACGAATTTCGTCGCTGGGACCGCCTCCTTTGCTGCCCATTGCGCAAGCCGGAGTGATCCGGTGAAGTCGTGATAGTTGACCCCTTTTCGCTTCAGGTCGGTCGCAACGATACTGAGATAATAGGGGATCTGACGCTCCTCCCATGTCTCACGGGCGCGATCGCGCAGGAAAGCCTTGAAGCTGTCGAGATCGGTTACGTCGCCGGCCATTGTGGATCAGGTGTTCCTTATTTTGGCCGACATACTAGCTGGTGAGCGTCGATTGCCAAGCCGAGACGGAGAGGTTCTGATCACCCTCGGGAAGAGAAGGGGCGACCTCTCGGGCGAGCAGCGCTGGAGGCCTTGCGCCTCGCGTCCTCTATGCGCCACGCGACGTCGGTCGGTCAGCCGCGGCATCGCCCATGATTACAAGGGAGCGACATCCTCATGCCTCCCAGCCTTGCGAAGCTGCCGAACGATGCCGTTGAAAGCAGCGGTCACGCCTTGCGCTCGCCCGATCTCGTTTTCCTGGCTGGCCGCGTCCCAGTAAAGTTCCAGGGGCCATCGCTCCGGGCAATGCGGGAGGAGACACCGCAGCGCCAAACGCACCTCGATGCCATCGATCCGCGCGTCCGCGCAGCGCGCCACCCCTGCACGCAGGATATGCAACGATAGCGCGATCACTACGCGCTGATGTCGCGGGAGAGACGACATCGATCAATGAAAGTCGTGCGACTTGAAGCGCACCACATCTTCGGGATCCATGCCTTCGGCGTGCGGCGGCCAGTAGCTGTTGCGCGGCTCTGGCCGCCAACTCGCCCCCTCGGCCGCGATATCGCCCCGGTCAGGCGATCCGGGATGCTGTGCAGCGTCGCCGCGCCCAGTGCGATGCGGAAACGACATGTCACCCACCTTCGTCAGCAGATCGCCATGATCGATGATCCGGTCGCAGATGATGTGGATCACCTCTCCTTCCTTCTGCACCCGCCCCTTCAACCCCACCATCGACGCCGACATTACGGTGCGGCGCTGGGCCTCGAAGCGATCGGGCCACAAGATCCCATTTGCGATCCCGGTCTCATCCTCGATCGTGATGAACAGCACGCCCTTCGCAGAACCGGGCTTTTGGCGAACAAGGATAATGCCGGCGACTTCGACATGGCGGCCGTCCCGGATGCCGGCGAGGTCGGCACAACGTCGAACACCCCGGCGGCCAAGCTCGTCGCGCACGAACGACAGGGGGTGCGCACGGAGCGACAGCTGCAGGTTTCTATAATCCTCGATCACCTCGCGACCGTCGGTAAGTGGTCGTAGCACCACATCGGGTTCGACCCCTTCTGCGCTCGACCTGCCGACCGCACCGTCCGCAGCCGCGAACAATGGCAGTGGCGCCTCGCCCAACCCGCGCACCTTCCAGAGCCCCTGTCGGCGATCGGCGCCGAAGCCGTGGAAGGCATCGCCGTCCGCCAGCTTCTCGATCGACGCCCGCAGCGCACCCGACCGACGCCACACATCCTCCACGCTCTCGTAATCGGCTGTCGCACGTGCCCCGACGATCTTCGCGCCATCGGCATTGGACAGACCGCGGATGACCCTCAGACCAAGGCGCACGGCGAGGTAGCGCCCGCCGGTCGGTTCGAGCGTGCAGTTCCATCGGCTCTTGTTGACGCAGGGCGGACGAACCTCGACGCCATGTTCACGAGCATCGCGCACGATCTGGGCGGGCGCGTAGAAGCCCATCGGCTGTGCGTTCATCAAGCTCGCGCAAAACACGTCGGGGTGATGGTGCTTCAGCCACGAGGAGGCGTACGAGATCTTCGCGAAACTGGCGGCGTGGCTTTCAGGGAACCCGTAGGAGCCAAAGCCCTCGAGCTGCCGGAAGGTGCGCTCGGCGAATTCTCGCGGGTAGCCCCGCGTCACCATGCCCTCGACCAGCTTCTCCGAAAAATGCGAAACGCCCCCGGTAAACTTGAAGGTGGCCATCGCGCGTCGTAGCGCGTCCGCTTCGGCCGCTGTAAAGCCCGCGCCGACGATCGCGACCTTCATTGCCTGCTCTTGGAAGAGCGGCACACCGAGCGTTTTCTCGAGTACGGCACGCAGTTCGGGCCGCGGATATTCAGGCCGCTCAAGCCCCTCACGCCGGCGAAGATACGGATGGACCATGTCACCCTGGATAGGTCCTGGCCGCACAATCGCTACCTGGATGACGAGATCGTAGAAGCGCCGTGGCTTCATTCGCGGCAACATGCTCATCTGCGCGCGACTTTCGATCTGGAACGTCCCGAGCGTGTCTGCCTTCTGTATCATCGCGTAGACACCGGGGTCATCGTCCTGCAGGTCGGCCAAGCCGACCCGGACGCCCTTGTCCTCTTCCAGCATGTTGAAGGCGCGGTTCATGCAGCCGAGCATGCCCAGACCCAAAACGTCCACCTTCATGAATCGGAGGGCGTCGATGTCATCCTTGTCCCATTCGATGATCTGCCGATCGTCCATCGCGGCAGGCTCGATTGGGACAAGATCGTCGAGCCGGTCATGGGTCAGCACAAATCCGCCCGGATGCTGCGACATGTGGCGGGGTACACCGATAAGTTTGCGGGCAAGATCGAGCGTCAGACGCAGACGTCGATCGGCGCCGCCGAGGTTCAACTCCTCGACCTGCTTCTCGCCGACGCCTTCGGCCGACCAGCCCCAGACCAGCCCAGCAAGAGAGGATGTCAGGTCTTCGGGTAGGCCCATTGCCTTGCCGACGTCGCGCACGGCGCCTCGTGCCCGGTAGCGCGTCACGACAGCGGTCAGCGCTGCACGATCACGTCCATAGGTTTCATAGATCCATTGGATGATCTCCTCGCGCCGCTCATGCTCGAAGTCGACGTCGATATCGGGTGGCTCGCGCCTCTCGCCCGACACGAAGCGCTCGAACAGCAACTCGTGGCGGATGGGATCGATCGACGTGATACCGAGCACGAAACAGACGCAGGAATTGGCTGCGGAGCCGCGACCCTGGCATAGAATGCCTCGCCGTCGAGCCTCGCAAACGATCGCGTGGACGGTTAGGAAATAGGGCGCGTACCCCAGGTCGGCGATCAATCGCAGTTCATGGGCGATCTGGTCGTGATAAGCCTGCGGAACACCGCTGGCGAACATGCGCTCCGCCGCCTCGCCGGCGAGACGCTCGAGAGCCTCCTGTGCGGTCAAACCTTCGATCACGCGCTCGTGCGGATATTGATACGCCAGTTCGCCCAGATCGAAGCTGCACGCCCCCGCAATGTCGACGCTTGCCTGCAGAGCATCGGGGTAAGCGCGGAAGCGCCGGACCATCTCGTCCGGCGACTTGAGCGCACGATCCGCATTCACCTCCCGCCGATATCCGAGCTCATCCACCGTGCATTTCTCGCGGACCGCGGTGACAACGTCCTGCAGGAGGCGAGCCTCGGGCGCATGATAAAGGACGTCGCCGGTGACGACCGCGCGCACGCCGACGCCGCCCGCCTGCCGGGCGAGCGCGTCGATGCGAACCGCATCGCCTGGCCGACGACGCTGAAACAGCGCCATATAGCCGCGGCGACCATAGAGTGCCCTCAAGTCCGCGAGCGCCGCCAGGTTCTCAGCATCAGCCTCCTGCGGCAAGAGGATGGCGATAACGCCCTCTGACCACGGCGCGAGGTCGTGCCAGTGAAGCAGGCAACCGCCCTTCCCTGCTCGCCTTTTGCCAACCGTGAGCAGCCGCGTGATCCGCGACCACGCGGGACGATTGGTCGGATAGAGCAGCAAGCGTCGGCCGCACGAGGTATCCACCCGTGCGCCTGCGATCGAACGGACCCCAGTCGCCTTCTGCGCCTCCCATGCGCGCACGACCCCGCCCACCGTGCCGATGTCGCTGATCCCGAGCGCGGGATAGCCGAGCAGCGCCGCGGCCGCGAACAGCTCCTCGGGCGACGACGCACCGCGCAACAGCGAGAAGTGGGTCAGCACCTGTAGTTCGACATAAAGGGTCATCCAAAGACTCCGTGGATCCACCAGGAAAGATCGCCGGTACCGTGCTCGATGCCGTCACCACGGCGAAATACCCAGTAGCGACCGCCCTCCTCGTCCTCGACGCGATAATAGTCGCGTACCGCCCACACCTCGGCATCTCGCCGCCACCACTCGCCGTGCACGCGCTCCGGCCCGTCGCCGGCAACGATCCGGTACGCGCGACCGCGCCACTCGAAACGGCGTGGGGGCTGGTCCGGCAGCAGCGCAATTACACCACTCAGCGGTTCGGGCCGGGCGAAGAGTCGGATCGGACGTGCCCAGGCGGGCCAATTGCCGGGCGTCCCGATCGGGCTGGTGCGTGCGACGGCGCGTTCCGGCACATGGCTTTCGACCGGTACTGCGCGGAAGATGGCGCGCGGGCCGATCCGTCCTGCGATGACGTCGATCAGACGTGCCGGATCACGCACCACGCAATCGCCTGCGAGGACTGCGCCGAGACCGACCGCATCGAGCGGCTCGGTATGGGGAGCCAGCAGCAAAAATTGCTCGATGCCCATGCCAGGATCGATCCGCTCGATCCTGAGCTTCAACAGCCGCAGCAGGTGCGCCACCTCGCGCGTTGGTCGCGAGGTCCCGATTGCGACAATTTGTTCGGTGCCGTCGACCCGCAGCGCAGTCAGACGCAGCGAGCGGGCACCGAGGCCCTGCTCGCGGAGAAGATCGCCGAGATCGTCAAGCAGGTCACCCATGACCTGTTCGATCGCGTCAGCAGACCCGATCGGCTCGAGAAGCCGACGTTCCACCGAGGGGACGTCGATGTCGGCGCGAGGTGTAATCGGTTCCGCCACGGCCCCCAGCGCCTGATCAAGCCTGGTGACCGCGGGCAGGCCTAGCCGGCGGGCAAGCGGGCCTCGTGCCACCGGCAGGAGGTCTGCGATGGTTTCGAAGCCAAAGCGGCGACAGGCGCTGATCGCGCTGGGAGCGAGACGTAAGGCAACCACGGGCAACGGTGCGATCGCAGCCGCGATCGCGCCCCGCTCGACACAGATCAGCGCATTGCGGCCGTAGCGAGCGAGCGCGTGCGCAGCGCCGGCGGTATCTGCGATCGCGACCCGGGCCGTAAAGCCTGCACGTTGGCAGAAGACAAGCAGCCGTCGACCAAATTGCTCCTCACCACCATGCAGGTGGGCGCATCCACTCAGATCGATCCAGATCCCGTCCGATGGCGTCACTGCAGCGACGGGCGACCAACGTCTCACCGCGAGCACTACCAGACGATCGAGGAGCGCCAGGTCAGCCTCCGGCTCTGCCGGTCGGAAGTCGAGATCAGAGACAAGCGCGCGCGCGTGCGTGGCTGCCATTCCGGGATGCACGCCAAGCGCTCGCGCGCCTGCACACGCGGCGATCACCTCTTCGCGCCTGCCAACCTTGCCGATCAGTGCGATAGGCGCGCGATCAGGAAGCTTCGGCACCAGAACACTCTCCGGGGCCGCTGGCGACGTGGTCTTGTAGGGGTGGCTTGCTGCTTCCGAGCGTCTGCCAAGCTCGCGCATGGGTGGTTTCGCGTGAGCCGGTAACGCCGCGACCTGGTTGTCGATCGCGGCCCGGGATGATGATCCTTTCGAAGCCCAGCGTGCACCCGGCCGCCATCCGCCGCCCCGGGGTACGGAACATACCCCAGGATCGTCGTCGACGGGCAACTCGAGGACAGTCCGATCAGGCTGCCGCGGAGCGAACCGTTCCAACCGTCTCAGCCGCTCCACGGCCAATGACGGCAGGAACAGCGAGACGACCCGTCTCATCGCTACCCTCCATGATCAGGGAAAAGCCTTCACCGCCCCGCTGGCGGACGCACTCCACCGACCACCGCGGCCGCCCAACACCAGCGACGCTCAGTCGCTCGGATGGCACCGCGCCGATGCGCCAGCGGGTCCAGGCGGCCGACGGCTCGGCGACCGGCTCTTGGTCGCGTCTCCTCGCACGTCTCAGGAGCAGTACCGGTATTTCGGCCTCCGCCGCCGCGAGTTGGAACCGCCGTGTGGCAACCATTGGAACCCTGGCCGCCTCGGCGACGATCGCGCACGGTGTACCGTCGCGCACCGCATCCTCGACCACGGCCAGCAACGCCGCGTCGTCCCGTGGCTGTGCATAGATAACGCTCGCCGCCGGCAGTCCGGCCTGCTCCAGTGCGGGTGCGTAGAGGTCCGCTCGACAGCTTGCCCACAGCACGAGTCCGCCCGTCGCCGACGCTTCGCGAGCCGCAATCCCCGCTAGGAACAAGGTCGTCGCGGCATCGTCGGCCAAGGAGGTGCTGCGAGCAGTCGCCTCGTGCAACGCGCCCGCCCGTAAACCCCCTGCCCCCAGAAGGGCGTCGAGCGCTGCTACGCCAAAGGGCAGCACCCTGAATTCGGCTGCTGGCGCGACGATCTTTCGGAGCGTCGCGATGCTCGCGAGCGCGGGAGTGAGGGGAACGGACATACTGGCAAGACTCTGACTGTTCCCTTTATGTTCCGTGAAGATCGCCTTTGGGTCAAGCGAGATTCCGCTTCGTCCACAACGCATTCCGGGAGGGGAGCTTACCGGCGACGGGTCGGATCACATCAATGAAGCGGAGGAGAGGACGCCTGCGGCGCGTGATCCGGTGATGAGCATCGGATGACAGAATGGAGCTATTGCGATGCGCACTTCGGCCGCCACCACGACCCTTGCAGCCCCCGAGCTCGACTTCACCGAGCCCTCTATCACCGCAGCTCGAGCGGTAGCCGACGCGATCGCGCGAAACGGCGCACTCCAGCGCGACACGCTGCTCTGGGTCATGGAACAGGCCTATGGCGGCTCGTCGGCGGATGGCCATTGGGCGCTGCGCGATGCCTATGACATGCTCGAGCTCGCCCAGGTCCTGCACCTGGCAAAAGCCGATCTTCCCGCACAGCCCGGCGCTTGTCTCGGCGCATTGATCGAACTGGTTTCGAACTTGCCGACGCATACCGTGCGAAGCGAGGAACAGATCGAGCTGCAACAATTCTCCACTCCTGCCCCGATCGCCTATCTTGCGACTTTGGCAGCTCGGATCGCGCCCACTGACTTGGTTCTCGAACCCTCCGCAGGTACTGGCCTGCTGGCCACCTTCGCCCATCGCGCGGGCGCGCGCCTTGTCCTGAACGAGATCGATCCAACCCGTGCAGCAATGCTGGCTGCGGCTTTCCCTGGTGTCGCCGTCACCCGCCACGACGCCGAACTGATACACGACCTGCTTGCGCCGGCGATCCAGCCGACGGCCGTGCTCATCAATCCGCCCTTTTCGCGCAGCATCGGCCGCCATGCAGACCCGCTCGCCGCCTTTCGCCACCTTCGTGCCGCGCTGGCACGACTGTGTTCGGGTGGCCGGTGCGCCGCCATTCTGCCCGATCGCGTCGATACCTCAAGCCGCGCATGGGCAAAGGCGACCGAGGGTTGCAGCCTCACCCTGCACCTCGAGCTGCCCGCAAATGCCTATGCCAAGCACGGCACGGCCCAGCCTGTGAAGATCATGGTGCTGGAGAAGGGACGTGGCGGCGAAGCCCCGCTGATCCGCTGCACAACGCTTGCCGATGCCCTGGTAGCGATCGCTGCATGCACGCCAGCGCCAGCGCCAGCGCCAGCATCAGCGTCGGTCGTTCGCGCGCCCACGAGGCTCGCCCGTCGCGCGGAAACGCGCTCGCTGCTCGGCACGCTGGGAAGCAAGTCCGTTCTGAAGGCACCGGCGCCGAAACCGCTCCGCCAGGCTCATCAACCGATCGACTATACCGTGTTCGCTGAGCCTGTACCGACCGGCGAGGTCGAAGGCGTGTATCTTCCCTACAGGCCGAGCCGTGTTGCGATCCCCTGTGCCTCGGCGCATCCCACCGCCCTTGTCGAGTCCATGGCGATGGGGTCGATCACGGCACCTCGTCCAACCTATGTCCCCACCCTCTCGCAGACGGTCGTCGAGGCAAAGCTGCTCTCCGACGCACAACTCGAAACGCTGATCTACGCCGGTGATGCCTTTGAACGCGACACCGCCGGCCGTTTCAGTCCCAGCGAGGAAGGCCTTTCGGTGATCCCGGATCCGGAAGGCCGAGCGTACCGCACAGGCTTCTTCCTCGGAGACGGAACCGGTGTCGGCAAGGGGCGGCAGATCGCCAGCATCATTCTCGACCAATGGCTGCGTGGCCGTCGCAAGCATATCTGGATTTCCAAGACAGAGACGTTGCTCGAGGACGCACGCAGAGACTGGACTGCCGTCGGCGGGCTCGCCCTCGATATCCAGCACCTCAACCAATGGAAGCTCGGAACACCAATCGGCGCCGGCGAAGGCATCCTGTTCCTGACCTATGCGACGCTCCGCTCCAACCGCGGCGACAAGGGCACGCGGCTCCAGCAGATCCTCGATTGGGTCGGTGAAAACCATGAGGGCATGGTCGTGTTCGACGAGGCGCATGAAATGGCGGGCGTCGCTGGTGGCGAAGGTCGATTTGGAACCAAGGATGGTTCGGATCAGGGCATTGCCGGTGTACGGCTTCAGAACCTGTTGCCGCGTGCCCGCGTCCTGTACGTCTCAGCCACCGGCGCATCGGACGTCAACAATCTCGCTTATGCCACCCGGCTCGGCCTCTGGGGTACGGGCACCGCGTTCGCCGATCGGCGGGCGTTCGTGGAGTCGCTGCGACGTGGCGGTATCGCCGCAATGGAGCTGATCGCGCGCGATCTGAAGATGCAGGGTCTCTACGTCGCGCGTGCGCTTAGCTTCGCCGGTGTCGAGTATGACGTTCTCGAGCATCAGCTGACGACCGATCAGATCGAGGTGTATGACGCCTATGCGGACGCCTGGGCCATCATCCACGCGAACCTGCGCGCCGCGCTGGATGCGACCCGGGTTACCGACAGCTTCTCCAAAGACACCTATAACAGCGGTGCCAAGGCGGCTGCATTGTCGATCTTCGAATCCACCAAGCAGCGCTTCTTTTGCCAGCTCCTGCTAGGCATGAAGCTCCCAGCGTTGATCCCCGCGATCCGGGCGGACATCGACCGGGACGAAAGCGTCGTCGTCCAACTCGTTTCGACATCCGAAGCGATGCTGAACCGCGCGCTCGCAGCGCTCAGCGCCGAGGAACGTGCCAATCTCGACATCGAGCTATCCCCTCGCGAGTTCCTCATGTCCTACTTGATGGCAGCATTTCCCGTGCGGCAAATGAAGACCTTCGTCGATGACACGGGCAAGACGCGATCGGAACCCATGTCGCACCCCGATGGCCGTCCCGTTCTTAGCCAAGAGGCGCTCGCTATGCGCGACGACCTGGTCGAACAACTCTGCGCGCTCCCGGTCATCGGCTCCGCGCTCGATCACATCATTGGGCATTTCGGTCCTGAAGCCGTCGCCGAAGTTACCGGGCGCAGCAGGCGCATTATCATGGACGCCCATGGGCGGCAGCGGGTCGAGAGCCGATCGTCCCGCACCAACCTCGCCGAAACCGACGCGTTCATGCGCGGTCAAAAGAAGATCCTGATCTTCTCCGACGCCGGCGGCACGGGTCGCAGCTACCATGCGAGCCTCACAGCGGCCAACCGGTCGCGCCGCAACCATTATCTGCTGGAGCCCGGGTGGCGCGCTGACGCCGCTATCCAAGGCCTTGGGCGCACCCACCGCACCCATCAGGCAAGCGCGCCCTTGTTCCGTCCCGTCTCTACCGACTGTCGCGGCGAGCGTCGCTTCATCTCCACGATCGCACGACGCCTCGACAGCCTCGGCGCTCTGACGCGCGGTCAGCGGCAGACCGGCGGACAAGGCCTTTTCGATCCGCGCGACAATCTGGAAAGCGACTATGCCAAGGAGTCGCTCGAACAATGGTTCCGTCTGCTCGCCGACGGCAAGCTTCGTTCAACGACGTTCGCGGACTTCCAGCGCCTCACCGGCCTCGAACTGGAGGGAGAGGGCGGCGGGTTGAGGGAAGATCTGCCCTCGATACAGCGGTGGCTCAATCGTATCCTCGCGCTGCGCATCTCCCTCCAGAATGCCATCTTCGACGAATATCTCGGATTGATCGAGGCGCGTATCGAAACGGCCCGCGAGGCCGGCACGCTCGACATCGGTGTCGAGAGCATCAACGCCGAACGCATCACGATCCTGGACCGCACGGTCATCCGGCGCGATGCCGTCAGCGGGGCCGAGACGGAGATCCTCCGCCTCGAAACCGAGGAACGGTACAGGCCGCTCGCGCTCGAAAAGGTCCTGCAGTTGATCGGCGGGGATGCGCGCCCGATGGTGAACCGCAAGTCCGGCAAGGCGGCGATCCGGTGCAGCACATACTCGCTCACTGACGACGATGGGGAGATCGTTCGCCGCTTCGAGCTGGTCCGGCCGACCCGACGCGAGCGCATGCGACAGGACCTGCTGCTCGAGACGATGTGGGAGGATGCCAGCGAAGCGGAGTTTGCAGCCCTCTGGTCGTCCGAGGTGGACGAGATGCAGGGGAAGACCCGCACGAGCACCATCTACCTCGTCGCAGGCCTGCTGCTCCCGGTCTGGGACCGCCTCCCCGACGGCCATGTTCAGGTTTGGCGCCTGACAACGGATGATGGCCAGTCCTTCCTCGGTCGGCTCGTACCAGCCCCCATCGTTCCCAAGCTCGCGGCTGCCTTCGGCATCGCCGCTACGGTCACCGTCTCGGGCGAGGAGACGGCCAAGCACGTCCTCCAGTCGGGCGAGACGGCAAAGGTCGGTGACTATTGCCTGAAGCGGAGCTTGGTGGCCGGCCAACAGCGTCTCGAACTGATCAATTGGCCCCATCCGCGTCTCGCCGAACTCAAGGCGGCGGGATGCTTTACCGAGATCATCCAGCACAAGACCCGGCTCTTCGTGCCGGTCAGCTCGGCCACCTCCATTCTTGAAAGGATTGCCGGGTAAGGTCCGCAGTGAGAAGCCCGGCACGCCTCGTCCGTGACCGCCCGCTATCTGATATGATGGGACCCCTATGCTGTGTGACTTCGCCAATGCCTTTCCGACATTCGTGGGCAAGTTCCTCGACCACGAATGGGGCCTTCGCCGCAGACTGCGCGAGGAAACCATCACGGACATGTGGGTTGCTTCGCTTGTCGCCCTGAATGGGCTTGGCCTCCATGTTGATCTCGCGGATGAAATGGAAACTGGCGCCGATCTCGAGATCTGGTTCCTGTCCTCCAAACGAGATCGCGGTGTCGGCTTCGTCATCCAGGCCAAGAGGTCGCATTGCGGCAAGGTGCTCATGCGTCCGGCGTGCGAACTCGATTGGCGGCGACATCGTTTCGAGGAGCTCGATCATGCCGCCGGCGAGAAACGGCGCAAGGGTACTCAGGCCCGCGATCTCACCCATGCAGCAGAGCGATCCGGGCGCGACGTCTACCCGCTCTACGCCTTCTACACCCCAGGACACATCTTTCAGAAATCCGGTCGGATCAAGGGACTGATGCTCGCCGACGGGCACGATGTTCGTCGACGGATCGTCCTGGGTCGCCGTGATGCATGGCGCAGGCGTACCCAACCCGCGGGGCGTTCCAAGCCGCGCCGGGGATCTGCCGAATTCAAGGCGCTGGAGCGTCTGGACGACCTGATGTTTCCGCTTACCAGCATGTTCTGTTTTTCGTCCTGGGCCTCGATTCGCCGGGTCGCCGACCCCGATGATTTCGAACAATCCTTCATGATGTTCATGCGCGGACAGGATATCGGGGTCGCCACGGTTCCTGAGCCCGAGGAAGTTGCCGACTCCCTGGCGAAAATGATCCTGCGCGCGAGGGGAGAGCCTGGCGTCGATGGTGTTCCGCTGCCGACGGTTACCCGCCAGGTGCCGTCGGATATCCTGCGACTTGCGGCAGCCGTCGGCGAAGGTGGCGAGAGCACCCGACCGGATATCCCGGTATCCGGTCGCCGCGTCGTGTGTGTCGCGACGTCCCTCACGCCCGAAGCGCCGGCTGTCAGGAGAGAAGCGCCGGAAGCGCCGCATCCAGACTGGCGCAGGTGAGTCAGCTCTCCTCGATGGGAAGCGCACACGCGCCGCCAAGGAGAGGAGAGGAAGCCTTCGGCTTGGTGGGCCTGGGGAACAGGCTCGCGCGACCGTGGAACATGGCGCGCCCACTCCGAACGGAGAAGACCCATGATCAAGTCTGTGAAGGTCAGCAACCTCTCGCTCTCGAGCGACAATGTCCGCAAGCGTGGCCTCGAATTCGGCCTCGAAGAACTTGCCACCAGCATCGCCGCGAACGGCCTCTTGCAAAACCTGGTGGTGACCCCGCTGAAGAAGGCGGGAACCTTCACGGTGAAGGCGGGCGGCCGACGCCTGCGCGCCCTTCAGCTTCTGATCGAGCGGGGAACGCTTCCGGCCGACCACGCGGTGCCCGTGCTCGTCCTGGCGATCGATGGCGCCGCGTCGGTTGGTGCCAGCCTGGCGGAAAACCGTCAGCGCGTTCCGATGAATCCGGCCGATGACTGCCTGGCATTCAAGCATCTCATCGATCAATACGACATGACCGTCGAGGCGGTGGCGATCCAACAGGCGGTAACGACGCGCTTCGTGGAACAGCGGCTGCGGCTCGCCGACCTCGCGCCCTCGATCTTCGAAGCGCTTGGCGCTGGCGAGATCGATCTGGGCGTTGCACAAGCCTATGCCGTGACCGCTGATGTCGACCGGCAGGCGCGTGTCTTCGAGCAGATGAAGCTCTCTTACTATGGCAAGCAGCCGGATAATATTCGCCGCGCCATTCTCAACGGGACCGTCAGGGCCAACGACGCGAAGGCCCGGTTCGTCGGCCGCGAGGCCTATATCGCCGCCGGTGGTCGCATCGATGGCGACCTCTTCGCTCAAGACACCGGCGACGAGAACTGGACCGACGTAGACCTTCTCGAAGAGCTGGCCACCAAGAAGCTGGAAGCGGCCGCAACCGATCTCGCCCAAGCCGAGGGCCTCGCGTTCGTGACGCCGATCGCTGCAACGCACGTCCCCTATGACATGGAGCGGCAGCTTCATGAATTCCACGCCGCGGCCCGAATGCTGAGCGACGACGAGGCCGCCCGTGTGGAAGCGCTTGGGATCGAAAACGACGCCCTTGCCGAGGCGCTGGCGACGGAGCTGTCGGACGGCACTCCGGAAGCCGATGCGGCGAACGAGCGGCTCGACGCAATCGAGCGTGAGCTGGAGGAGATCGACGCAGCGCGCAAGGCCATCGATCCCGAAGTGAAGGCGCAGCTGGGCACCTTCGTCTACATCGGTGGTGACGGCGAACCCCGCGTCCATACGCGGCTGTTCAGCGAAAAGCCTGTGATCGATCCGAAGTCGGGGGTCACCACCGGTGACCCGGATGGCAAGGAGGACGGTGAGCCTGGGGATGTCAGGGGCGACGTCGATCCTGCTCCGCGGCTCAGCGCAACTCTGACCGAGGAACTGGCGACCCAGCGTCGACAAATCCTCGTTGCCCATGTCGCGAGTGATCCCGCGATCGCGCTGGACCTGACCATTTTCCTGATAGCGCAGAGTGTCGTCTTCGCGAGCAGCTACGTCCGCAATCATTCGACGCTGCGTTCGGAAGCGGCCCCGTTTCCGATTTTCGCGTTTTGTGACGAGGGATCGATGGCCTCCCAGGCGATCGAGGACCAGCGTCAGCATCTCGATACGAGCTGGGCCGGACATACGACCATGTCTGCTCGGTTCGATGCGTTTCGTACGCTCGCCGACGATGCCCGGGGCGCGTGGGCGGCGTTCGCGATCGCAAATACGCTCGAGGCAACGCTCAACGTGCCCGACGGCGGTCGCGCGAACGCCTTTCATGACCATCTTGGTCGTCTTCTCGAGATCCAGGTCGCCAACTGGTGGCGCCCCACTGCGGAGAACTACTTCAGCCGGGTGAAAAAGGGGGTGATGCTCGATGCCCTGGAGGAGATCGGCGGCCCGATCCTGCGTGGTCGTTACAAGGACGCCAAGAAGGGCGAACTCGCCGCGACCTGCGGCTCGCTCTGTAACGGGCAGGGCATCGTGGAGGCCGAGATCCGCGAGAAGGCGAGCGCATGGCTGCCCGAGGCGATGCGCTTCGACGCGGTGGAAAAGCCCGAACGCGTCCCGACGCGGTCCACGTTCGTCGACGATGAGACCGTCGAGGATCCGGAAACCGAAGACGATGAGGCCGGGCCCGATGCGCCTGCGGGGGGCGACGACGAGCGATCGACCGACGGTGAGGAGGATTCCAGACAGGCGGCGTAGCGCCTGACATCAAGTTCGAGGCGACTTGGGGCGGCGCTCGGCGGAGTGCCGCCCCCTTTGTCGTGACCCAGCCCGCTGCACGGCGCAATGCCGAGACGGCGCTGGTCCGCCTCATTCCGTCAGGAGAAGACCCGTGGCCACGACCGCTCCCAAACCCACCCCCGCCGACATCATCACCGATGCCATCATCGACCGCCTGGAGGCCGGGGTGCGGCCCTGGGTCAAGCCGTGGCAACCGGGCCTTGGCGGGCGACCGCTCCGCATTACGGGCGAGCCCTACCGCGGCATCAACTGCTTCTGGCTGTGGCTCGTTGCTGACTGCGCCGGCTATAACTCGCGCACCTGGATGACGTACAAGCAGGCTCAGGCGCTGGGTGGCCAGGTCCGGGCCGGTGAGCGCTCGCAAATCGCGATCTTCTACAAATCATACAGCAAGTCCGCCCCATCGACCGTCGCCGGCGCCCCTGCCGACGAGTTGCGCCGCGTGCTGCGCAGCTATGCCGTCTTCAACGCTGATCAGATCGACGGCCTCTCCGACCGCTTCCGCCCGACGCCCTTGCGCGTCGTGTCTCCGATCGACCAACTTCCCGAGCGCGCGACGCGCTTCGTCGATGCGTTGCCAGCCACTCTACATATCAGAGGCGATCGAGCCTATTACGACCGAGTTGCGGATAGCATCACCATGCCCGCTACCGAGCAATTCTCGAGCCGAGCGTACTGGGCATCCACGCTGGCGCACGAGGCGGGACATTGGACGGGACATCCCGATCGGCTTGATCGCCAGTTCGGCAAGCGGTTCGGAGACGACGCCTATGCCTTCGAAGAACTTTGCGCAGAGATGACCTCGGCGCTGCTGGGCGCAGACCTCGAGCTTCCGACTGCGCATCTCGACGACCATGCGGCCTATATCGACTCATGGCTGCGGGTCCTCAAGGCGGATAGCCGAGCGCTGATGACCGCTGCCGCAAAGGCCGAGGCCGCAGCCAGCTTCCTGCTACGCGCGACCGGGCTCGGCCCGGTTGCGGCCGTCGACGAGCCGATCCGTGAAGCCGCATGAGCGCGGGGGTCGCCTACCCCGACCTCGGCGCCTACCGGCGCTTCGTCGTGGCGTTCAGCGGCGGCAAGGACAGTCTTGCCGCCCTCCTCTACCTCCTGGAGCTGGGCGTCCCGGCGGACGCCATAGAGCTTCACCATCATGATGTTGACGGGCGCGGTTCGAGCTTCATGGATTGGCCCTGCACCGCAGGCTATGTCCGTGCGCTTGCCGCGCACATCGGCGTACCGCTCTACTTGTCATGGCGGGAGGGCGGCTTCGCACGTGAACTTGAACGATCTTCGTCACCTACGGCGCCGGTATTGTTCGAGACGCCCGGTGGCATCGGCACGGCAGGCGGCAGCGGTCCGGCGGGTACCCGCGGGCTCTTTCCCCAGACAACGGCCGATCTTCGATTGCGCTGGTGCAGCGCAGCGCTCAAGATCGATGTGCTCGCGGCCGCCATCCGCAATCAGGCCCGCTTCCACGACAGTCCAACCCTAGTTGTCACCGGCGAGCGGGCCGAGGAAAGTCCGGCGCGTGCCCGTTACGTGCCCTTTCAGCCCCATCGCACCTCGAGTCGCGTGCGCATCGTCGATCACTGGCGGCCAGTTCTCGACTGGACCGAAGAAAGGATCTGGGCAGTTATCGCTGAGAGCCTGATCCGCCCCCACCCGGCCTATGTCCTCGGGTGGGGGCGTCTATCCTGCCGTACCTGCATTTTCGGATCGGCCGACCAATGGGCGACGCTCCGGCACGTTTTTCCAGCTGCCTTCGGTCTTGTCCGTGATCGGGAGAAAGTGAGCGGCAAGACGATCCACCGCGCCCTCGACGTCTCGCGGCGGGCAGATCGTGGACGTCCCTATCCTGCCGCCCTGACTCATCCCGACGAACTCGCGCAGGCCGGAGATGAAACCTGGCATCTTCCCATCATAATGGATCCGTGGATGCTTCCGGCGGGCGCATTCGGGGACGCAGCCGGACCGACATAATAGCGCATGGCCCGCGAGCCCCCTCGGATCGATCCGATGGATAGCTCCGCTTCAACCTTCACGTGCGGAGGCGGGCCTTACAAGGAATGCTCCGCGTCGGCGCATCGATATGACCATCCCGCCTGTCGCACCGTTCGGCTAAACGGCGATGGAGCGGACCGCACCGGCACGAACCGGCGGTCCAGCTGGTCCGACCCGCTGCTGACGCAAAGAGGAGAGGAAGCCTTCGGCCTGATCGGGCGCGCGATTGCGTCCGAGGAGGCTGTATCATGCTCTACGACACAATCTACCGTCACGATCAGGCGCTTTCGCCATCGGGCCTCGAAACGCTGCCTGCAGCACTCCACGCCTTGATTTCCGCCGTCGACGATTGTCGTCGCGCCGGCAAGCCAATTGCGCTCGACCCCGCCGTGCTCCTGCTGGTTCGCAATCTGGCGACCGTCGCCGGTCGTCGCACCGCTACCGCCGATCTGCGCCTCGCCTGTATCGCCGACCGCTCATCCGTTCTTGCGTCACCGGCGCTACTGCAAATCGCTGGCCACAATGTCGATGGAGATCCCGCTGCGAAGCGCATCTTCCATCGCCAGGCTCGTCGCGCCCTCGCCGACCTTGCGACGACCATCGGGCTGGAAACTGCGGACACGCAAATCGGCAGCGCCCTCGGCGGAGACGACGAGGAGGGTACAAGCGAACTGCGCCACCCTGACATCGGCATCCGTGTCAGGCCCCGCGGCCTCCTCCCCGACAGCGAGATCAGCTTCAATCGTTGCCGACGCGGCGAGCCGGCAAGCAAGATCCATCTCGCCCCGATCTCTGAGCTGCTCGACGGACCCGCATTTTTGCGACGCCTCTCGATGACGATCGGGGTGCTCGGAACGCCACTTCGGGTCGCCGCCTGATCGACGCCTCCCCTCCCCCGCCTCGTTGTCCGCACCCCCGTCAGGAGGCCGAGATGCCTGACTTCGTCGTCACCCAAGTTTTCCGCATTGAAGAACTCGCCGCGTCCGCCCAGGCCACCGCTCGTGATTGGGCGCGCCAACACATTGTTTCCGACGACTGGTTCGATCCGGTCATCAATGACTTCGCCACGGTATGCTCGATTATCGGCGTCGATCTCGCGGCGCGGTCGGTGCGCCTGTACGGCGGGGGCACTCGCCAGGTACCCAGGATCCACTTCTCGGGATTCGCCAGCCAGGGCGATGGTGCGAGCTTCGAGGGGAATTATCGCTACGCACGTCGATCGGCGGCGAAAGTGCGCGCCCATGCACCAACCGACTTTGAACTTCACCGCATCGCCGACGCGCTTTCCGCGATCCAGCGCCGCAACATCTATCAGCTTGACGCGGCGATCCGTCAGCAAGGCCGCTATTGCCATGAATACACGATGCAGATCGCCGTCGGTCGGTGCAGTCCGACTGGGCAAGCCCCGGCTCCAGCTGCCGAGAGCGTCCTGATCGAATGCCTCCGGGACCTCGCCCGCTGGCTCTATCGTCAGCTTGAATGCGAGCATGATTACCAAACATCGGACGAACAGATCGACGCCGCGCTGGAAGCAAATGGCTGCACCTTCACCGTCACGGGAAGACCGTTCCCGTGAGGCGGGCACCCGTTATTGCAGCATGGGGCGCGGGCGTTGATTCCACCGCAATGATCGTTGAACTCGCACATCGAGGTGAGCCCCTCGATATGGTGCTGTTCGCCGACCCGGGCTCCGAGAAGCGCGGCACCTACGCCTTCATTCCCGTGTTCCGCAGGTGGATGGCCGATCGCGGGATCGCTTCGGAAATCGTCCGGTACCAGCCCCGGAACTTCAAACATTGGCCACCCTATGCGACGATCGCCGAGAACATGCTCACGAACGCGACGCTGCCGTCGATCGTCTTCAACCGCGGATCCTGCTCACAGAAGTGGAAGGCAAGCGCCCAGGACACCTGGACGGCCGGGTGGGAACCGGCGCAGCGTTGCTGGAACGCCGGCGACCGGGTCGTCAAACTGATTGGCTACGACGCCTCACCGCGGGATACCCAGCGCTATCATCATGCCGTCGGCTGCGAGGATCCGCGGTTCGCCTATCGCTACCCGCTGCGCGAGTGGGGCTGGGATCGTACGCGCTGCGAACAGCGTATCGCGGATGCCGGGCTCCCTGTGCCGCCGAAGTCGAGCTGCTTCTTCTGTGGCAGCATCAAACCCGACGAAGTCATCGAGCTGGCGGCCGACGAGCTCCGGACGATCGTCCTCATGGAAGCTCGAGCCAAGCCCAGGCTGCGGAATGTCGACGGCCTGTGGCGCCGCCCGGTGCTGGGACGTCGCGGCGCCACCCCTCGTCCCGGCAGCATCACCGAATTCATTCGTGAACGCGGCCTGCTTCCGCCCGATGAGATTGACCGGATCATCGCTGACGCGCCGCTCGATCTTCTTGCGTTCCAGAGGGTTCAAGCCGCGCTACCAGTCGAGAACAGGACGCCGATCGGCTATTGGCTCGAAGAATTCAATCGTGCTGCGGATGCGCTTCGCGATGACGAACGTGGCGCTGCAGCACAGCTTCAGCCATGAGCGAAATTCTTGGCTTGGCACTCATCGTTACGCGCGCGCGTCGATCTTCATAGTCCGATGCTTGTTCCGTCCAGTCGATTCGGGCCGCCATTCCCAATCAGAGTGATGTTCGCCAGCGCGGCATTCCAGCAAATCGTAGATAGCCGGCCAAATGGCCGTCGCAGCCCCAAGATATTCTTGAACATAGCTGCCGCCCCGCAATTCGATCTCTGATCGACCTTTTGGGAAAATCGGGAAATAGAAGAGGCTTTGGCAATCGACGCTCTTCGGGACGTCGTCGGCATAATCGGCCATGCCTTTCTCTCAACCGCTCTCCGCGCCCTCGACATCCCGGGCCGCGTGGAGAATCATACCGCCCCATCCCGCCATGATCGAGCCCATCGCCGCATCGTCATGCGCCGAGATGCTTGCGAATTCGCCGAACAGCCGACCTAGTTCCTCGAGCGACACGAGGTCGCTCCGCGCCATGATCGTCGCCATGATCGCAAACCCGCCACCTATTGCCCGAACCAGACCTGGGTCGAGCGGCGCCACGATCTTCGGATCTGCATCAGCGCTGCCGCTCGTCCTGGATTCGCAGTCGAGCGACGTGATCGCATGGTCGAGAAAGATCCTCGGCGGTGCCACGCCGGCCTCGACGAGCAAGGCCATCGCAGCCTCCATGTGGCGTCGCGCGGCAGAGCGACTGCATGTCGCCGCCGTCGCTGGAGCACCCGCGCTATCAGGTTCGTCCATCGATCTCTCCGTATTCCGGCGATGAGCCAGACATGGCCAGCGAGCCAGGCTCGCGACATCTCGGTTCAGGCACGAGGTCGCAGGAAACGGCGCGCGATCCGACGCCGGCGGAACACCGGCATGGCAAGCGCAGGCGCGGACCATCCGATCGATCAACCGACCCTCACACTCGAGGTTTCCACGCCCCGACCTGCGTCTCGGCAGGCTGTTGGAGGCTAGGATGGATCGGGAGGAGACGCCAGCATCTACGCACCATTTTGTCGCACGCCGCATGTGTCGCAGGGCGACCAGCCTTTTTCCTCAGTTCACCTGATCGGTGCAGCTGCCAGTTGCAGCTCAGCCATCGGATGATCGTGCGTTCTGGCGCTTCCACCGGGCGAAGTGCCCCAAGCCAGGGCAGGTCGTCTGACGGTTCCGATCCATCGAAGCTACGACATCACGCGTCGGATGGTCATCTACGCTGCCGATTTCACAAGCCGGGCCAGCAGGACCTTCCGCCAGAGGGATGCGGCACATGGGCCGCCGCGATCCGCCCGCAACCCCCGAAGTCCGGGCCGAGTTGCCGCGTGCCGCGGCTGCCCGCTCCACCCCGCACTTCGCGGGTTCCCCTCCGCTGACGCGTCGGTGCGGGCCGATCTCATGCGGCGACCCAGAGAGTGCGCATCCGGCGGAAAGGCCGCCGGCCCTTCAATGAAAGGCTGTCGCCCATGACCACTTCCCTCGCCGCAGCGCTTGCCGCTCTCGAGCTCGGGCATCTCGAACCCAAGACCGACGAACTGGCTGGAATGGCACCACCCTCAACGGAAGCACTTGACCAGACCACTACCGCCATCTGGAGCGACCTTTTCGCAACCCTCCTCAACACATCGCTCGAGCGCGACATCGAAGAACTGGGCTGGGGCTTGGTGAACCTCTTCCACCGTGCCGCCTCCAAGAAGCACGCGACGATCGATCGTCTCACCGATGAGATCCGCCTCCTGATTGCCGAGCAGGACGGCTCCGAGGTCTCCAGCACCGATCTCGAGGACAAGATCGAGCTCGCCAAGAAGATCGAGGAAGCGGCTACCTGCTACGAGCATATGCGCGACACCGCTGCATCGCACTATATGCGCGAGACGGGCCGCTCGTGGGTGCCGTCGACCGGCAATCGGATCTCGCTGGGCGTCACCTCGGCGATCATCGACGGACAGGCCTTTCTCCGGACTCGCCGTGAACGGATCCGCGATGCGAGTACCCCAGTGGGCACACCGGTGATCTTCGCCGGCGGACGACTGACCTTCGCTTCCGACGAAGACATGAAGACTTTCGGCGACAACCTCCTGCGCACGTTGAAAGCCGTTCGTGAGCGGGTGGCCGATATGTATCTTGTCCACGGCGGTGATATGAAGGGTGTCGAACGGATCGCCGCGTCCTGGGCCGAGCAGAACGGCGTTCAGCAGGTCCGATTTGGTCTCGACCGAAAGCTGGGCGATCGCGCCGGTTTTCGCCGTAACGAGCAGATGCTGTCGCTGAAACCTCGCTACGTCATCGCTTTTCAGGGCAACGGTGTCACTGAGCGCCTGGTCATCGATGCGAAGAAGGCAGGCATTCGCGTCGTCGACCGGCGCGGACCGCTCGGAACGCCGCCTGCGGCGCACGATCCAGCGCGTTGACCGCGGTACTTGACGCTGCCGACAGGCCGCCGGAAAACCGGCGGCCTTCTCCCCTTTTATTGAAACGGATGCCGCGACTGTCGGATCGCTGTTGTTCAATGAGCTTGCGCGACAACATCATGCTGGATCGCACGAATGTTTCTTTGAGCTGGGGAGCGGGGATCACCCGGCGATCTGCCAGTCACTGGCCAGCAGCAAACAGCCTGATCATCGCTTCCGCACTTGGCGGCCCAAGTGGACACATTAAAGTGGCGAACTTGGCAGATGGTGACCCTAGCTTATCCTCCGGTCGCGTGCGACACGAGGCCGCCTGACGAAAAGGAGACATGATGACCGACACAGTGGATACGATCGTGCTGGCGACCGAGTTGACCGCGGCATGGCTCTCGAACCCGAACACGCGCGCAGATTCCGATGCAGTACCGGCGTTCCTGACTTCGATCCATGCGTCGATCACGCAACTCGTCAAAGGCGATCTACCCGCCGACCACGCCGAGCCCGAAACGGCCGAACATGTTCCCGCTGTCAGCGTGCGCAAATCGCTCGCCTCGCCCGACCAGATCATTTCGATGATCGACGGGAAGGCTTATCGGACCCTGCGTCGACATCTCTCCACGCATGGCCTCACCCCCGACGAATATCGAGCACGCTACAAGCTGAAGGCCGACTACCCGATGGTCGCCCCGGCCTACAGCGAGGCGCGGCGCGATATGGCGAAGAAAATCGGGCTTGGCCGCAAGAGTGGGACGACCACTGCGGCAGAAGTCGCTGCACCTCCTGCTCCGCCGCGCAAGCCGCGCCGCACGAAGCCTGCCGACCAAGGCTCCTAAGGTCGAACGCGCGCGAACGCTTGGTTCGCGCGTGGTCGTGACGGATCTGCGATCGAATTCGGTCATTCGCAGTTCCACGTCCCGCGACGTCCGCGGCGTGAGGCATTTCGCCGAACGCTGCCGACGTCGTCACGACCATCACCCGCCTGCGGGCGTGAACTGCCAGTGCTATTGTTCGTGGCCATGGCCTCCCCACCAGGCTCACCCTCGTCGTTGCCGGCCGCGGAATTATGTCGTGTCGGTCCGGATCGATCGGCGCCTCCTCAAGGCGTCCGGCGTGATCGTCGGGCACCACCTGTGCAGAACCGGATCACTTTGTAAGACCTGCCCCAGCGAGCGCTCGTTCCCTGCGCCGTTGACCTCACCGCCACCGCCGTCGGAGGCCCACGGATCCCGGTGGTGGTCTTTGGAGCAGCCTTGGCACTTGTCGGGGCGCGCGCGTCACCGCGTCAAGAACGCTGAACTCCGTCGAGGGTTATTCCTGGTCGGCCGGGAGGTTCCACCCCTCTCTTTGCTGAACGACCTAATCCGGCCGTACGCCTGCTCCAACCCGCCTGTCTTCGGACCGAGTTGCCGTGTGCCACGGCTGCCCGCACCCCTCCTCGCCATGGGGTTGCCCTCGCGCATCTGCGCCGCTCGGTGGAGCCGCCGTCCTGGCCGGCTTTGCCGGTGTTCAGTCGAGGGGACGAACCCCCCGGCGGACACAAAGGAACCTCGAAATGCAGAATCTCGTCATCCTCGCGGGCAACGTCGGCGCCACTCCGGAGACCCGCACCACCCAAGGCGGCACCAAGATCACCAGCTTCAGCCTCGCGACCTCGCGCCCAAAGCGCGACAACGAGGGCAAGGTCATCAAGGAGAACGGTCGCCGGGTCGAGGATACCGAATGGCACCGCATCACCTGCTTCAACGGCGTCGCCAAGACCGTCGCCGAATATGTCGAGAAGGGCCAGAAGGTCATGATCCGGGGCCGCATCCACTACACCCGCTGGACCGACCAGCAGGACATCGAGCGCTACGGCGTCGAGATCATCGCCGACGAGGTCACCTTCCTCTCCTACGGCAAATCCCGCCAGCAGCAGCAGGGCGCCGCACAGGACAACGATGACGACGACATCCCCTTCTGAACACCAACCCTCCGCCCGGGAGCTCCGCCTCCCGGGCCCTATGTTGCTGCTATGTGTTCCAGAGCCCATCCGTCGAATGGGTATCGCGATAATCGCGCAACGGAGACGGATCGATCATGTGCTGAAGCAACAAAGCTCGGAGGTCGGCCCGCTTCTCTTCCCTGGATCCCGCCTTCGCGGCGGACGGGAAGGCCTCCAGCAGAAACTCGGGCTTGTTACCCGCCCGGTCACGGAGCGATGGCTCAACCGCGGTGTACCAGGCGACGAACAGGACCATCTTGCCGGAAAGATACTTGAATAGCGAACCGAACTCCTGCGTCGCACAGAACAGTATCGCCTCGGTGAGCGACGGGTGGACGGTCACCGCGACATCGCTCGCGTTCGAGTGCTTCATGGCGTTGTAGGGTTTCAGCATCGTGTCGATGAACGCCTTCTCCCGTCCCGGCACCAATGGCTTGAGGATCGAGAGCATGTCGGCGCGAAGGTCCGCACCTATACGCTTCGCATGACCTCGCATGACGTCGTGGGCCGCCGACGCCAGCACGTGCGCCGCAACCAGGTTCTCATTGATGACAAGGGCGTCGATTGCCGCCTCGATCTCACTGCGACACATCGCATCAACGGTGAAGCTTATGGACCCTTCCGGATCGGGAAAGACCTTCTGTCGGCGGGTCATGGCCGGGAGGCCGCCAGCTGGTCGGTTCCTGCGCAGCCCACCTTATGTCGCCGCCGCGATCGCAAGGTCGAGCTTGGCGATGCGCGCGCGCAGATCACCGATCCACTTGGCCTGCGCGTCCTCCAGCGTGCGCATCGCCGACCGGACGGTCGCTCCCTTTACTGCCGCCAGCGTTTGTGCCTCCTCGGAGCGCTGCCGGATCACCACCCAATCGGCGTCAGAGATGTCATGGTCCTCGTCATGCTGCTCGTTATGCTCGATCCAGTGAACGTCGTTCAGCGTGGACAGGAGATCGTCCATCGCGATCTTCAGCGCAGCCTTCAGCACTTCTATGCTGTCCTCTTCGGTCCCACGCAGACCCAGAAGGTACCAGTCGAGCTCGCCGTGCAGTCGCTGCTCGATCGCAAACGCATCTTCGGCCCCCAAGGGCTCTACATGGCCGGCAGGGTCGATGGTCAGCCGATCGAGATCCATCAATGGATCCGCGACCGACTTGCGCACGCGGGCAAGGCGGTCCTGCGCCTCGCGCAGCAACGCCATCAGCGTCTCGCGGTGCTGGATCCTGGTCTGGAGATTGGTGTCCTTGAGCTGGCGCCAGACCGGACGTGCCGCATAATAGGCAGCTCCGATCGCCAGCACGCCGGCGATCAACGTCTGGAAGTCGTAGATCGCGACGCCGATCCCGCACAGCAGATCATGCGGCACCGGCGTCGAGCCGTGAAGGATGCACGCCGTCACGCTGCTGTCCCGGCAGGCTTCGGATTGCCCGTCGCCGGGGCGGCGGGAGCCGGCGGCAGCGGCGCGACCGCCGCGAACGTCCTCACCGCCGCGCGCAGCAGGATCAGCATCATGCGCTCCAACTTCAGCGGGTCCGTCTCCTCGATGACGCGATGCGCACCGCCCCTGATCGCATAAGTGATCGCGAGGTCGGCCGCGATCTGCTCGGCCCCTCCCAGTGCATTGCGCGCTTCGAACCAGGCGAGATCGATCCCCTTCCCGTTACCGACCTTCATCACGGCATTGTCCTTGAGCAATTTCAGCACCGTACCGTGCCCAGCCCATAGCTCCTTGAACTTGGCGTTGAGCTGCTGGCTCTTTCCCCCCAGCGCGGATGCGATGTGCTCCACGATCAACGCCATGCCTTGCACGTCACCCTTGAGGCCTTCCAGCGACTGATCGTTTCCCTTGAACGAGTGACGATTGAAGGACTCAAACCGCCAGTAGAAGCCGTGCAGGTCGTTTGCCTCCACGAAGTCGAGGAAGCGATCGATCAGACCCGCGTCGAAATCGGCCTGAAGCATTGCGTCGGCTCGCCGGTAGCTGACCAGCACCCGCCGAACGTCCTCGCGCTGCTCCACGACCCAGCTCGGCCAGATCACGTCGAGGATCGGCTTCAGATAGCCGCCGACCTGACCGACGATGTCTTTGTACTGCGCAACCGATACACCTGCCGTCAGACAGGCCAGCCGCACGCCATGCGCCGCGATCGTCTTGTAGGCCCCGGCGATCAGCGGCCGTCCATCCCTTTCCCATTCGGCCCATTGCTCGAACAAAAACCGGTTGGCCGCGAGCAACGCTTCTGCATCGACACCGAAGCGCGATGTCGCCTGCTCCGCGGCCCAGCAACGGATTCGCATGATCTCGGCACGTTCTGTTTCAGAGATCAGCCGGCGATGATGGTCCGCTCGTGTGGCAAACTCATACCCTTTCCGCTCCTCTTCCGCGAACCAGACCATCGCATCGAGTGCGGCCTCGTGTTCAGCGAACCCACGCATCGCATGTACGGGAAGGATCGAGATCGATTGCGGGGCCGCCGCAATATCCTCCGCGCTCGGCCACCCGCTTGTGCCCAACAGGTTCATGAAGCTCGTGACGCCCATGTTCACGACCTCGGCATATTGAAGCAGCTGCCATGACGAATAATAGGTCACGACGGTATTCGAGGTGTAGAGCGGCGCTGCACCCTCTGCGTTGACCGATACGCGATAGTCGGTCCAGGGGACGAACGGTACATCGGCCGGCTTCTCGATGAATTGCCGGAAGCGTTCCTCGGGATCGTCCAGCGGGTGCTTCGAAACGGTCGGGTCGAACCCCCATCGCCCTCGCTGGCCGTGGCGCGCCTTCTCGAGGGCACAAGCATCATCCCAGCGCTGTCCGTCGGGCTCCCGCTCTCCTCCGACATCATAGGTCTCGTGATCGTCCGCCCACCAGCGCCGCTCGATCGGTTCGGGATAGTGCAGGCGCAGCCTAGGGACGAGCGACCTCTGACGCTCAAGACGCTCCAGGATCGCGTCGGTGATATGATGACGCACCATCTTGAGCGCTTTGGCCTCGTCGAGGAATGCCTTGGCATCGAGGTAGCGGGAAATGCGCATGGCTCGAACCTACACGCCCTTGCCGCATCGCGCAGCATTGATGCTGTAGAACGGTACCGGTCTGACCGTCGCCGCCAACCGTCGACCGGCATGGACGCCGACCAGAGGAAATCAGGTGCTCAGGGCAGGAGCGGCGCGAGAAAGGCGCTCATCATGTCAGCCGCACGCCGCTGACGCAGGATCCGCGCATTGCGCGCTTCCTCATCCATGTCGCTGCCCGCCGCATCTTCGAACATGGCGTAGGCGACCGGTCCATCTCGACGGTAGCTCTCCTCAGCGACGGGATCGACGAAGCGGACAGCGAGCCGCGCCAAGGCCGTCTTGATGACGTCGGCATGCCGACCCGCCAGTGCGGCGCGGAATGCCGCATGTATGGCCTCGAACCCCCCGGCATGATGCTCGAGACAATAGATCAGGTCGTGCGCATCCTTGGGCTCGCCGCGCTGATCGAAGGCGAACGCCTTGAGGCACGTGAAGCTGACGATATCGGCATAGCGGACCACCTCGGTCGCGCGTCCGCGTTCGTTCAGCAGCTCCGCCGTTATCTCGGTGGTGCCGTGGAGATCGAACACCATCGAGGCATGCGGAATGTTGATCGCCGTGACGTTTCCCTCGGTGGGAAGTTCGGTGACACGGCCGCCGCTAAGTTCGGGTGCATCCGCGAGAAATTCGAGGATCATGGTCGCGCCCGGCTCGACCTGGGCCTTCCATCGCCACGACTGCTTCTTGCCTGCCTCATTCTCGGCGCGCTCGAACCCCATCGCCTTCAGATTCTCCTCCAGCGTGCGATAGGCCTCGGTGTCGGTCAGGATCGCCATGTCGACGACCACGTCGACGTCGCCGGTGCCTGCGTGCGCCGGCACCTGGGGCGGTCGCGCCGTGACCAGATAGCGCGGCGCCAGCCCACCGATCAGGAATACCGACTCCTTCCACGGGCCAAGCCCGCGCAGGAGCGTCACCAAGACACGTTCGCACGCTTCGGTGACGACCGGCTCGTAGCCGTCCATCGTCTGGGGCTTTGCCATCAGGTCGCGAGCCTCTCGCTCCGCAGATGGGCCGCCATCTCCTTCGACCGGCCCGATCCCTGTTGCAGATCCAGATATACCTGGAGGGGCGGCGCAAACCTTACACCCTCGATTTCCGACCCAACCGTCAGGTCACCGCGCGCACCGGTATCGACGAGCCCCAGATTCCACCCCTCGGCAACCGACCGAGCGCCGAGGCGCGCAAGCGCGTCGGCACGCCGGGGACCAGGCTGGATCCGACACCGAACCTGCGAGATCGTCGAGAGATATGGCGCGTAGACCTGCGCCGCCGCCTCGCCCGTGATCGCATATGCAACGTCTGCCGCATCACAGGCCAGGTGCAGCTTGCGCATCAGATCGTTCACGTCGGTGCACGGCACGTAGAAGCGCTTGAGCGCGGCAGGCTTCTGCTGAACGATATAGCTCGTCCAGGCATCGATCATCTGCGCGGGCCGGGTCAGGCGACGCCGCTTCGCCGGGCCCGCCCCTTCCGCAACCACCCACTCGCGCCGTTCCATCTCGCTGAGCGTCTCCGACGCCGTTGCAGCTGAAACTTCCGCTTCCTCCGCAATCGCCTTCACGCTCAGCCAGTCGCGACGATGCTCATAGATGCACAGCAATGCTTGCGCCTTCTGACCCTGGAAAATGGCGTCGAAGACCTTTTTGGAGCGACGCGGTGCCGGTCGATCGATATGGACGAAGGCGTGGCTGGCCGGCATGTAGAGCGAGCCTCCGAGATCGTAGAAACCAATGCCCTCCGACCGCAGGATATCTCGCGCGCCCGGCGAGATCGCTCGTGCCGCGAAGAAGGGGATCACCTCGCCGGCGCTTGAATCATAGTGGGACAGATAGGTGCGCAATTGATAGATCGTCTCGCGAACGTCTCGCGGGAAGGCATTTTGCTTAACTTCGACGATCAACTCGATCGCTTGTCCGGCAATCGATGCGTGAACGATGGCGTCGATCCGCCATCGACCCGCGAGCGAAATCTCACGCTCGGCGATCATGGCATGGCTGTTCGGGATCGACCCGATCGCGTCGATCAAACCATCCAGAAGGCTTTGTTCGTCCGTATCGATCGCCATATTTTCTGCCCAGCGAATATCCCTCTGTTACCGAATATATGGCGAGCAGTCTATATTCGCTGGGCAGTGAATTTTGCCTTGCAAGCGGTCGGACGCGTGTCGTTCGTGTCGACGGCGATACCTTGATGGTCGCTCGCGCATCGTAAACGACCGATGCTATGATCGACGTCGATTTCGAGCGTGAACCTGAAAGGTCAGGGCGCGGATCGCACTCTCGAGACCATGGTCCGACACACATGCGTCCCACGGCGAGCAGCCGAGCGCCGGCAGCTGGTTCCGTAACGCGAGTTCGCGCAGGTTCGGTGGGAAGAGCGTCGCAACGGTTGTTTGCAGACGCTCGCGCCGGGCAGCGATTGCCGAAGCTACCGCGCGCTCGGCCTCCTGTTGTCTCCCGATCGCGGCGACCGCGGCGAGGCATCGATCGAGACCTGCCTCCCCCCTCTGGCCAACGCAAGTGGGGTTTCATCCGCGCTCTCGAACGGCCGCGTCAGCCAGCTGGGCGCCTCTTCCGCCAGAACGCGCGCGGCTGCATCCCGCAGGCGCTGCGACCGCTCTGCCGCTTCGCGCCCACGCCGCGTCGTCTTTCGCTCGATCGCACGATAGCGGGCTGCCGCAAGCGGCAGGCCGAGCAGATCGTCGATCGCCTCCTCCCCGCCGGCAGCCATTGCCGCGAGCGCCCGCAGTTGCCCGATCAGGTCGTCGCAAAGTGCGTCTCCTTCCACCAGGAGCACGTCCGGTGATCGCCCCGCGCCCAGAAGCGATGTTGCCAGCCAGATTTGCGGTTCGAAGTCGAAGGCTTCAGCCACGGGCAGGTCCGCCACGATGGTGTCGAGGAGACGGTGCACGATGTCGGCACGCGCGTCGATCGCTCGGAGGCGACGCCCCTCGCGCTTGATTGCTGCCGTGGTGTCGTCAGGCAGGCCGTAATGGTCGCCTCCTTCCGATTGCAGGCCGCCGGCGACGCAAAGGGCCTCGCAATAATCCTGTATCGCCTCGCGCGGGAAACGAACCTCGGGATGATGCCTGCGAAGCCATGCCCGCACCGTCTCCTTCGGCGGCACACCGAAACGGGGCGCGATCAAAGGTTCGAGATAGGTAAGCGCATCATCCAGCGAGAAGGTGCGATCGTCGAACGTTCGCGGATCGCGAACCGCGATGAACTGCTCGTACAACGTCGCCTGCCACTCGTCGCGGCTTGCCAGAAAGCCCGCACCCGCCCCCGCAATCCCGATCATCCGCCCATCGTCATCGGCGATCACTCCCGCCAAGGCGCGATCCGCGACCGGGCCGACATCCCACCGTACGCTCGTGATGGCGCGCAGCAGTTCTCGCGCTTCCGCCTCGATCAACGCCGCCGCGCGACGCTCCTGCTCGGCTTCCCGTGCGGCCTGGCGCTGCGCCGCCGCTGCCCGCCGCGCAGCAGCATCAGCCAGCTCGCCGCGCAGTCGCTCCTCCGCGCGATCGCGCCTGGGATTGCAGAGCCAACTGCGGGGTGCTTCGCGCAGCAACCCGCGCTCGATTTCCGCGATATTCTGGCTTGTCCGCAGCCGGCGCAAGTTGATCTCGATTGCCGGCCATCGCCTCTCCTGGATGAGCGCAATCTTGTCCTCGCCGCACGGGTGAGTCACGCAGATTTCGACAATGAGCTCTCGCCCGTCGGCGAGGATCAGCACGATATCGGGGACAATGCGATCGAGACGGCGCTCCGAGCGCACATCGCTGAACGTCATCCATTTCGCCGCGCTCTCCTCGCGCGAGACACCGTCCACCACGGCCGTGACCTTGGGTGTCCAGATCCGCTTGCGCTCGACAAGAAGCTGCTTGGCCCAGAAATGCGCGTTCGTTTCCCTGCCACTCCCGCATCCTGAACCCCGACCTTGATGCGCGAAATGTGCCGCCTTTCGCGATCCCTTGCGCGCGACAAGGCGAGCCTTGCAGGCCGGGCAGATCAAATCGCACGCCAGGCCGCGTCTGGCGGCGCTCACATGTATCGCCTCGCCACCTCGATCGAGCCCCCAGACAAGATCGACACCGAAGCCTGCGAAGGCGGTATGATCGACAACACCAAAAGGATTAGGGTTCGGTCCGTCCATGCCGCTCCGGCTTGTTCTTCATGCGCTCGGGATGGATTTCAATCGGACTGCACCAGCGTTGCAACCCAGCATGGCCGCATTCCGACCGACCAAATACCATCATGCCTCTCGATACTATGGCCTCGATCGAACGGACATCGCTCCTCAAGGCCCTGGCGGGCTGATTACGAGGAACTGACGCGATCGAAGCGCCTGTCTTCCCATGGTCCATCTGCTCCGCGGACCTTGCCTTGCAGGGCGGTCATGATTGCCACTCTATCGAGCGCGACGCTTGCCGCGCGGGGCGCGAGGGTCGCAATGGGTCGCCATGACGCCGGGTCTGTTGTCGCGCTCGCCCGTCGCCGGGCAGCGACCGCCCGGCGCGGCCTTTCAGCGTCAATGATCGTAATAGCGGGTGGCCGTGCACGACCCCCGCCCCTTGGCTCCCATGCCCCGGAAACCTCTCCCGCGCGGCCGCGCGGGCTGTTATCCGCTGTTCGGGGCGCGACGGCGGGGGAAACCCGCCCTCGCAGGGCCTACGCCTGTTGGCGATGCTTGGGCAGCGCCACGTTCTTGCGGCGCTTGCTGTTCTCTTCCTTCATGGCGGTAAACTCAGGCTCGAGCTTCTTCAGCCGGCCCACAAGACCCGCCATGTCATATTCGTTGCTCGTCTTGCCACGACCCGGGCGCGTGCGCTCGATCCGCTCGACCAGTCCTGCCTCCTCCAGCGCGGCGATATGGCGCTGGACCTGTCGCTCGCTCAGACCGATCCGATCGGCGAGCAGCTTCTTGGTGGGCCAGGGCTTGCGATCGGGGTCCCACCACATATCCGCAAATTGCATGATGATGTTGAACTGGACGGGATTGATGCCGAGCCGGGGCTGTGCCCACATCAACATCGAAGGCACGATACAGAAACCAAGGTCCATGACCGGCTTGCCGAACTTCCGCTCGGATGCCTTGCGGGAATCCGGCTTGCCCTTCGCCGTGATCGGAACAACCTTGGCCGGCACGATCTTCGCTCCGGTCGGGGTCTTGATGATCTTCATGGTCATGATGTCCTCGCAGGCCCTTTATCGGTTGCTTTCCGGTGCGCGGCAAGGCGTGCCGCCTGGACACCAACGTCTGATCGCGAGTGGACGCTGGTGTCCAGACCGGACCAGACACTGGCGTCCAGTGAAGTAGCACCCCATCATCCAGCACGACTGGCGAACAGTCATACGAACATAGCACTCCATCGGACCGGTCGCCGATGTCCGGTCGGCACTGGACAATCCGTGCAATCTGCACTATCGGGTCGGTGATGGAGGCGATGATGGGTGAAGCCGCGCTGAGCATGGACGTGGAAGAGGTGGGCGCCGTCCTGCGCGAACGCCACCCTCGTGCCCCCGCTGCCGAAATCAACGCCATGGCACGGATCGTCTCGATCGCAGTCGATGTGATGTCCGGCCTTCCGGCGCTCCGCCTTCGCGGCGCCGCGCACGAGTATAAGCTGCGCGCAGCGCTGGAGCAGGCCGCCCGCCAGTTCATGTCGACCTCGGCCGCGGACGACGCACCTGTCGAAAGGACGAAGGGCAGCGGTCTCGGCGAGGTGATCAGCCTTGATGAAGGGCGCGCGCGTCTCGCCACCTATACGGCGCCCAAGGCAATCGAGGATTGGGCAGGACCGCTCGGCGGAGCGAGCGACATCGAGGCGCAGTTCGGCGTCAAGCGCACGACGCTCAGCACCTGGTACCGGCAAGGCGCTGTCATCGGATTGCTTCGCGGGCAGCGCAAGCTTGCCTATCCGCTCGAACAATTCATCGACGGTCGGCCGCTCCAGGGCATCGCCGACATTCTCGCCGCCGCGCCTGACCCACGCTCGGCTTGGCTATGGATGCGGCAGCCCCATGCTGCGCTCGGCGGTCGGACCCCTCTCGCTGCGCTCCGTGCGTCGAAGCAGGACGAGGTTCGTGTCATCGCCCGGCGCGACTTCGATCGGGAAACCGACTAACCTCCCTCGGTGGCCCTCGATCCGAAAATCCTTGCATCGCTGACACGGCGGATCGAGCCCGCCGACTATCTGCGCTGCACGCCATGGGCCTGGCGCAGCACCCCCCTCGGCATGGGCTTTGGCGAGACGCGGTTCGCGAGTCCCGCGAAGACATTCAAGCTCCTCTACATCGCCGAGGATCTCGCGACGTCGATCGCCGAGGCGATCATCCGCGACCGCTTCGAAGGGGCAACCACGCGTGCGCTGGCGCGCGCGGACATCACTGATTGGGGCGTATGCCCGGTTTCGGCAACTCGTCCGTTGCGCCTGCTCAACCTGCGCGGCGACGGATGCTTCAAGCTCGGCATTTCAACGGACATCGTCGGCGCCAAGGCGCACGACGAGGCACGCGCCTTCAGCCAGGAGCTCTACGACACGACCGATCTCGACGGGATCATCTACCACTCGCGGCTCCGCAGGAAGAATTGCATGGCGATCTACGATCGGGCCGCCCCGACAGGTTTGGCAGCCCAGCCCGTCGTCCAGCTCGAGCGACTGGCCGCGCTTGTCCCTGCGCTCAAGACGCTCAAGACCGAGCTGATCTAAGCTTCCGCTGGCACTAGGCCACTATCGAGACCGTCACCAAGCGGCGGTTCACGACGCAGTGAGACTCGTCCGATGGTGCCGCCCTACGTGGCTTGACGGAGGCTACCCCGGATTGCTGCCTTGGCCTTTACGCACCAGATATCGTCTGCGCGCCAGGAGCCGGGGGCGGCGCGTGGATAGGAGCGTCCAACCGCCCAGGCCTTCATGTCATGCCTTGCTCTGTGCAAGGTTGGGTCAGACGCACGCAAGGTCGGGCGATCATACCTGTCGCTATACCGGTTGCGCAGCACCGAAGCGGCCTTGGGCTGCCGGAGCCGGAAGCGGTAATTTCGTCGAGTGTTATTTTTGGTCGGCCGGGAGGTTCCTCCCCTCTCTTTGCTGAACGACCTAATCCGGCCGTCCGCCGGCTCCAACCCGCCTGTCTTCGGACCGAGTTGCCGTGTGCCACGGCTGCCCGCACCACTCCTCGCCACGGGGTTGCCCTCGCGCGTCTGCGCCGCTCGGTGGAGCCGCCGTCCTGGCCGGCTTTGCCGGTGTTCAGTCGAGGGGACGAACCCCCCGGCGGACACAAAGGAACCTCGAAATGCAGAACCTCGTCATCCTCGCGGGCAACGTCGGCGCCACTCCGGAGACCCGCACCACCCAAGGCGGCACCAAGATCACCAGCTTCAGCCTCGCGACCTCGCGCCCCAAGCGCGACAGCGAGGGCAAGGTCATCAAGGAGAACGGTCGCCGGGTCGAGGATACCGAATGGCACCGCATCACCTGCTTCAACGGCGTCGCCAAGACGGTCGCTGAATATGTCGAGAAGGGCCAGAAGGTCATGATCCGGGGCCGCATCCACTACACCCGCTGGACCGACCAGCAGGACATCGAGCGCTTCGGCGTCGAGATCATCGCCGACGAGGTCACCTTCCTCTCCTACGGCAAGTCCCGCCAGCAGCAGCAGGGCGCCGCACAGGACAACGATGACGACGACATCCCCTTCTGAACACCAATCCTCGGCCCGGGAGCTCCGCCTCCCGGGCCTTTTCGGGTCTCCACCTGCTTCGTGAGCGCCGAAGAAAGATGCTGTAGCATCACCGAACCGTCTCCTCGTTGCGCGGTGGGCTAGGCGATCGACGAGGCTGGGGTGCCAGAGGCCGTCGATCGGCCTCCATCTTACACGCCAATCACGATCTTGCCGAAATGCGTGCCGCTTCGCAGATGCGCGAACGCTTCGACCACCTGATCGAACCCGAAGGTCCGATCGATGATCGGCATGATCCCGTTGGCTTCGATGAACGCGTTCATCGCACTGAACTGTTCGACAGAGCCGACCGTAACACCGATGATGTCGGCATTCTCCGTCTGGAGGCGAGCAAGGTCGGGTTTCGGCCCGAACCCGGTCAGCACGCCGATCTGGACGATCTTGCCGGCCGATGCGACCGATCGGACCGAACGGTCGTAGGTGTCGGGACCACCGAGTTCTAGGATATGGCTCGCTCCCTCGCCATTGGTTGCTTTCATCACGGCAACGTCCCAGTCGGGCGTGTCGCGGTAGTTGATGAGGATCGAGGCACCGAGCACTCTGGTCCTGTCCAGTTTCTCATCCGACGACGACAGAACGATCGCGCGCGCTCCGATTGCAATCGCGAATTGAAGTCCAAACAGCGCAACGCCGCCGGTCCCCTGCACCAGCAGCGTGTCACCCGCCTGCATCCCGCTACGCGTGAAGAGGCCATGCCACGCCGTCACCGCAGCACATGGCAAGGTTGCCGCCTCCGTCGTCGACAGATGCGCCGGAACCGCAACCAACGCAGTGGCGGGCAGCACGACATATTGCGCGAGCATGCCGTCTGTCGTGCTGCCCCCGAGTGCCGATGGCATGTAGCGTGGCTTGAATGGCCCCCCGATCCAGTCCCTGAAAAAAGACGCGGCAACGCGATCGCCGACCTGCCATGTATCGACGCCGTCGCCGACGGCATCGACGACGCCCGCCCCGTCCGACAGGGGGATGCGCCCGTCCAGACCGCCCTGACCGGCTGCATCCAGGATCAGGAGGTCACGATAGTTGAGACTGACGGCCTCGACCCTGACCCGCACTTCGCCGGCACCCGGCTCGGGCGTGTCGGTATCGACACGGACGACGGTGCCGACGTCGTCGACGTTCTTCAGATGATAGGCTTGCATGATGGCTCCTTCACGAGAGGAACTTCCCTCGGTTGAGCGTGACCTTTAAGGTCTAACACTACTGTCAGGGTCAAGGGCGTTTCGTGAAGATCGGCGAACTATCCAAACGGTCGGGCGTCAGCGTCCGGATGCTCCGCTACTACGAGGGTGAAGGCCTCCTCCGACCGCAGAGGACCGACGCCGGTTATCGCGACTACGGCCCAGCCGAGGAGGAGACGGTGCGGCGCATCAAGCTGCTGGGGTCTGCCGGCATGACGCTGGGGACGATCCAGAAATTGCTGCCGTGCGTGCAGAGCGATTATCCGGCTTTCACGCCGTGCGACGACCTGCGCCGCATTCTGACCGAGCAGGTCACGATCCTTGACGCGCGGATCGAGACTCTTGCACGAAGCCGAAGCATATTGGCGGGGTTCCTGTCGATCGCAGGCTGATTTGTTTAAAGGCATGTTTTGGAGCCAGATCGGTACGGATACACGTGAACCGGACAGGCTAGTTCGTTCGTGCGCGATGGCTGTCATCCGCTGACTCTTCGGCTGATAAGAACTCCGCCTGCCAGTACGACTGTGAAGAATGTGGCGCCTGTCGCGACTTCGGTGGCGTCGACGATGAAACTCGCCGCCAGAGGAAGAAGGCCAGCCGGAACGTAGCCACCAATATGGAGCACAGCATCCCCTCGGCACGACGCCTGCCGGGCAATTGGAGTCCGATCAGCGTCAGGCCGCCAAGTTGGCCCAGTCCTTGGCCGCTTCCCGAAACAACGCTGCAGCGAATAGAATCGTCGGGCTCGGAATCGCCACCGCCATCGTGATCCCGGCCATCGACAGGATCGTCGATCCCGACCCCGGCATGAAGATCTGCCGGACCGGGCGTCTCCGACACAGAAACTGCACACCCGTCGCGGTCAGGAACATCGCGCAGGCCATGCCGCCCGCGATCAGCGGAATGGCGATCCCGATCAGCCTAGAGAGTAGCGAGGGGCTGAGCGACAGGACCGACGAGGTTGCCGTAATCCCGCGGCCAAATAGCGCGGTGCCAAGGGCTAGGTGCCCATGACTTTCAACGGGTATCCTCGATCACCGCCACCGGTCTGCCGGCGACGTTCAGCCAGCTGACCATGCCGCCCCCTGTCATTCCTGATCTCCTCGTGCATCCGTTTCCACTCCATCCCTTGTGGCCGCTTCCGCGTCCGGGGACGGGCCCTGCGCGATCGTCCATTCGCGCCCGGTCCGGGCCTGGAGCCGGTCGATGATCTTGCCACTGCGCTCAGCGAACATCGCCTCGAGCGCATCGACCAGCTTCGTCCACTCGTTCGATCCCCCGATATAATAGCCAAGCCGCATGCCGAGGTAGACGACGAAGCGGCCGTCGACCTCCTGGATCTCCATGGCGTCGTTGACGCTGTCGTGCGCCGCGACATGCGCGTAGCGCTTGTTGCGCAAGTCGATGATCTCGTCGTGCGCGGCGCGCAGCGGCTCGGGCAGCGCCTTGCGCGCAAAGCCGCTGCCGTTGCCGCCCGTGAATAGCCGCACATAGGTGGCGACGAACGCCGTCGTCAGCATGTCGAGCTCGAAGAAGGCATCCATGTCGGTGCGAAAGCGGTAGTCGGCCAGCCGTTCGCGAATGTGCTTGAGCACGCCGACATGGTAATAGGACGCTGACAGACGCGACAGCTGGATCAGCTCCTCATTGGCCTTGCCGAGCACGCGCCTGCCGTCCTCGGCGCGCGCGATGATCTCCTCTCGCCATTCCGCCGGCAGAAGGTGCAGCGCATCCTCGGGGATGACGTTATAGCCTTCTTCCTCGACCCGCCCGTCGCGGTCCTCGCTGTTTCCATCGTCAGCGATACCCGTCAGTGGCGGGAGCGACGGTCCGGCTTCGGTCGACGGGCCGCCTTGTCGCGCGCGCTCTGCCGCGCTCCGCGCAGGCTCCGCGCCCATCCCATCTCCTGCAGCTCTGTCATCCATGCCCATCATCCCGATCGATCACCCGGATCGCCACCTTGCCCATTGGCGCCCGAACGACCGCTCCGATCGATCGTGCGTCGCTTGCTGCCGCGGCGAGGCCCAACTTGCTGATGCACGCTGCGGTGATGTGCTCGTCAGGCCGCAGCGCGATTATTCTCGATCTGCTCAGCCGGCCGGCGTCGACTTGAACCGGCCGCGCCGGTCGGCTGCGGGTCGGACGACATCATCCTGTGTCGGCCGCTGGCGTAGTGGCACCAGTTGCGCGGCTTCATCACCATGATCCAGTCGTGCGCGATGAAGGTCCCAACCGAGCTGTAGGTTCAGCCAGAATTCGGCGTCGGTGCCGAGCACCTGCGCCAGCCGCAGCGCCATCGGCGCCGTGATCGCGCGCTTGTCGTTCAAAAGCTCGCTCACCGTCAGCCGCGACACGCCGAGCGCGTCCGCCAGACCCTGCTGCGTCACGCTGTCGAGCGTCATGAAGTGGCGCTTCAGGACATCGGCGGGACGTGGCGGCGCCGCCATGAAGGCAGCGCTCACCATGTGCCACCTCCAGCGCTCAGCCGGCCTCCAGTCGCGCGCTGTGGATGCGGCTTGCGCCCGCATCCCATGCAAAGGTGATCGCCCAGGTCCCGTCGATCTCCGCGAGGAAGCGGTCCTCGCCGTGCTGATAGACCTGCGTGAAGGCGCCGATCGTCGCCCAGCTGCGGGCGGCGAGAAGCAGGTGAATGAGCCAATGCGCGCCTTCGACGACGGGCATCGGCAAGTCGGGATGCGTGCAGGTCGCGAAGACCTGCCCGAGAACGGGATCGGTAATTGGAGGCATGGTCCTCTCCATCATGGCCAGGGAACAACGGGTGGGCGTTGTCGGCCATGGGAGGAGAAATGCCGGTGTGAATAACGAAGGTGCGCGTCCAGTCGCGCAGCGTCGCCAACCGACGACGCGGAAGAATCCCAAACCGGGTGATGATCCAGACCCGGGGCTCAAGCCATTTGCGCAGGCGTTCGACGACACGGTCGAAGTCGACGAGTTCACCCGACACTTCTGCGAGGAGATAACGCTCGAGGAAGTCCCACGCACGGCGGGCATCGCCGTCCGAAACGTGAAGATGCGAGACGTCCTTCGCCTGGATGACTGATTGCCATTCCTTGCCATGGTGCGGGACGAACAGCAGGTCAGGCTTGACGAGGTTGGTGAGGTCACGCCGCCACTCTAGCCACGTCGCTGAATGGGCCAGGTTCGCATCGATGAAAACATTGGCGTATTTGAGGAGGAAGCCGCTCTTCGGCCTGCAATGCTCGATCGACCGCGAAGCCGGCACCTTCACCGAGAACCGGTGCGAGCCCACCGACACGTCGATCGAAGCCCGCGCCGCGATCCACGTCGCGACGCCGCTATGGCTGGCATTCCGCCAGTCGCCCATCGTGTCTGGATCAAAGGTGAACGCCGTCGCCATGAGCGCGATGTAATGCTTGGGATTACACGTTCAAGGGGCTGAATCCTTCGATCCACGTGCCGGCATGCCGGAAAAGCCGCGGTAGTCCTTGTGGTGGGGGGAACTCAACCGGTTCTGCGATCATCGGCAGTCGTGAGTGATGTCTATAAAGAACAGAGGTGAGCCGCGTCTCCCGGCGATCGCCGGGACCGTCGCTCTACTCCGCTGACGCTCTGCCGAGCCCCTGCCGGGTCTCGGCCCATGCGGGTGACGATCGACTGACGAACAGGGAACCGACGAGCAGCTCTCTACCAAGCGCCGGGTGTTCCGCAGCGTGCAGCACCGTCGGCTCACCGTTCAGCGATAGGGTCGGTCGCAACCTGTCGGACATCTCACGGGCTTCATGAGGTGTCGCGATCACCACTAGCCAGCGATCCGGGGGAAGCCGGGGCAAGTCGGCGTCACCGGCAACCCAGCGCATGGGCCGCGACGCTCCCCACCGACGTGCTTCACCCCGCTCTTGGAGGCGCAATCCTTGGGCCGGTGCGGGGCCTTGTTCGATCAACCCGTTAAGGGTCCGGGCGCTTCGCTACGGCTTTCTTGCGCGCGCAAAAAAGTGATCGCAGCCCCTTCCCGTCCTGTCGGGCGCCTGTCGAGCGGGGATGAACCCCGCCGGCTTCACAGGAGCCTCGGACATGTTCAACGATATCTGGATCGCCCGCAAATCCGCCCTCAGCCTCGCCCGCAGCCTGATGGTCGCCACCATGGTCATCGCCATCGGTACCCAATATGCCGTCATCACCGCCGAGGACCACGACAGCTCTCTCATCATCGTCAACGAATACGACCCCTTTGCGTGACACCTTCGGGGGCCGAAAGGCCCCCTCTCCTCATCGCGTGCGAAATAGGGTTCGAGCCGGCATCGAGCCGGCCCGAACCCTGCTGGGCCGACATCCCGTCGCGTCGTCCAGTGACCGGTACAACACCGGCTTACCGGCGCGCGACGTCGGTGCTATGATACGGCGATGGCGCAGGAACTGGACGACATCGCGGCGCAAACGGACTGTCCGGTCTGCGGCCGGGTGCTGACGATCCCCTATCGAACGCTTCGACTGGCACGGACGATCGAGTGCCAGGGCTGCGGCGAAACCATCCGACCGATCGACGACACGCCGATCGGCCGCGTCCAGAAGCTCATCGACGAATCCGGCACGTAACGGGCAGTGCGTTACAGAAGCGCCCCTGAGACCTCGTGGAACGGGCGAATACGGAAGAGATTGGGCGGCTCGGTCGCCAGCAGGTCATCTACCGGACGATCCGGATCGAGCCAGCGCCCCCAGTTCTCCTGCCGCAGGACCACCGGCGCGCGATCGTGAAGATCGCTGAGCGCGCCGGGTGGTTGCGTCACCATGGTAAAGCTTTCGACCTCACCGGCATCCAGCGTCGTCGCGCGATCCCATAGGCCGGCGAGGCATATCGGCGCGGCATCGCGCGGCGCGACGAAGAATTTCGGCTTGGGCTTCCCCTCACCCTTCCATTCGACCCAGCCCTCGGCTGCGATAAGGCAACGCCGACGCTTGAACGGCTCGCGGAACGATGCCGCCGTCTTCACGCCCTCCGCGCGCGCGTTGAATGTGGCGGCCTTCCAGCCTTTGATTGGGCCTTTGTAGAAGAACGGAAGCAGGCCCCAGCGCATCCATGTCAGTTCGACGCCGTCATCCCGCGGCCGCAACACGATGGCGCGGTCCGTCGGGCGGATTTCCGACTGCGGCTCCAGATTGGGCGCCATGTGCGGCTCGGGGAAGCGCAAGGGGATCCGCACCTCCCGAAAGTCCTGGCCGATCTCGTCGAAGCCCTTCGTACGGCGATAGTTGGTACACATGCCGGTCGAGCGCGCTCAGCCCAGCGCCGTGCGTGTCGGAGGCAGCGTGTCGAGCCCGGCGACCAGCATCGGATCGCGCAGCAGCGTCGTCCAAGCCTGCCCATAGGTTCTCGATGCGACGTAGAAGGTCGCCCCCGAACAGCCGACCATGCGGCAACGCTCCAGCTTGTCGACCAGCGAATAGCGCGACCCATGGCGCGCCATGACATCGTCGAGATCGACCCGAAGCAGCGTGCCGCACGCTGCGCAGCGCGCGCGTACCAGCACCTGCATTCGACGCATCTCGCCGGCGCTCTCCATCCAGCCAGGCCAGAGCGCAATGACATCGGCACCGGTTTCCATCGCCCGAGGATAGCGACCATCCCTCCCGTCCGTCCAGCATCAGCGGATCGGCCAGCATGACCCCCCTTCTCCTCCCCTCCGATCACAAGGGCCTTTCGGGCTCCGGCGTCCTCGCCGTGTCGTTGTGCGGTGCAAGACCGCCAGCGGTCTTCTCCACATGCGTTTCGACCCTTCGGGTGCCCCGCCCCCCTATGCCCCGGCGGTCCTGTCGCCTGTCGAAAGGCCCCGATCGACGGGGTTTCGCAAGCCAGGAGACCATCATGTCCGACCACCTTCCCCAACCCGCACGACCGGCCGGCGGTCCGCGCGAGACCGCCCGCCTGAACGACCGGCTTCGCGACAACATCACCCAGCCCGGCAACGACCGCGTCATGATGACCACGGGCATCGCCGACCTACTCGGTGACGTCTCGATCTTCCGAAATTTCCGCAAGCGTGCTGACCTGCTGCGCCTGATCCGCGGCTTCGATGCCTTCACGCCCGCCAACGACCCCTATGGCGAGCACGACCTCGGCAGCTTCGATTTCGAAGGTGTCTCCTGCCTTTGGAAGATCGACTATTACAACACCGACCTGTCCGCAGGATCCGAGGACCCCGGCGATCCCGCCGTGACCGTCCGGGTCCTCACGATCATGCGAGCCGAGGAGCGATGACGCGGGCCTGCCCCGGCCTTCGGGCCGGGGCGGGCCGCTTTCAACATAGGGTCGCGTCATACGGAGCTTGCTTCGCGTACGCCTTCCGGATCTCGCGAAGCGAGGCCGGCACCGACCTCAACGGCCCCGATCCGCCGTGCATGGCGAACCGGAAGCGCGATGCCCCCGACCGTCCCCACCGCCGGGCCGAGGGCCCGATGTCCTGCTGTCAGATCCGCCATCGGCCGAATGCTGTGCCGGGCGCGCCGCTCCCACCTGCCATGCATTGCATGCCCTTGACGTCGCGAAGACGCCGGGTTCTGCGCTCGCCCCCCCTCGATCACTGTTGGGACAGAATTCGCCGGCAAGTGAGGCGTTGGTCGCAAAAGCCGCCGAGGGACCGGCTTGTCGGCTTGCGCCACCAACAGGCCCTTAGATACAGGTGCGGCACTTGCGGAGACGCAGGCCGGGGCGTGGAAACCCCGTAGTGTCAGAGCCGGTTCGATTGACCGGGTGGCGGGCGCGTATGTCCAAGCCACCCGGCCAAAGGCGTCTGCGCCAAACTCACACTTGGTTTCCAACACCCGGTTTCGAAGCGACGGCGTGCTCTGCGGGGCACGCCGCCGGCTTGCTCATCCACCGTCCGCGTCCGGTCCCCACGTCGCCAGCGCCACCTCGGGGGAGCCTCATACTCGGCCGCCAGATCGCTGGAACGGGCCCGCGCCAGCTTACCTGTTCAAAGCCGCCGGTCCTTCGTAGTCTGGTGACAACTGCGCCCAATCTCCCAGCGGGGGACCGACGCCAGCACGCGACGGCTGATGCCGCAGGAACGGGGTACGAATGGCGCTGGAGATCTACCATCTGCGGGCGATCGGCGAGCGCGGCGAGGAACTCCTCGACGCGCACGGGGATAAGGGCCGTTTCGCCGAAGCCGTCGATGACGATCTCCATCGGCGCGGCGGGCCTCCCCTGCCCTGCCTCATGACCTTTACCTCCGGGCGGATCACGCACCACGGCACCCTGTTCGTCGGGAACAAGGCCGCAGAAGGCCGCAAACGCGTCAACATCAGCCAGGTCGAACCGCTGCGCACACCCTTGCGGACTGTCGATATCGTTGACCGCATCTCCGGGCGGTTCAAAACCTCGATCCGCGGGAGCCTGCGTACCAGCGGCCTTGTCGAAGGCCCTGCCGCTCTCGCGCTGCTTGAAGCGATCCGGGACCTTGATCCGCGCCTCGCCGCGGAGATCGACCGGTTCGAGACCGACCGCCGCCGCGTCGCGACGTTGCCGCCGCGAAAGCGGGAGGCGCTCGCTCTCGAAAAGGAGATGACCGGCACCGCCCTGTCCTTCTCCGGCATCGATCGCCGCGAGCTGCTCAACTGGCGGATGCCGGCAAGTGAGACGGGGTGCTTTCTCGACGGGCTGGAGCAGGTCAGGCACCGCGAGGATGCCATGATCATGAACGACATGCAGCACGTACCCGGCTTCGAGTATATCGGTCCGAGAGCCCAGTCTGCGGCGCAGTTCAGCAACGGTGACGTCACGCTCACGCTCGTGCTCGCCAATCATCTGGCGATCGAAGAGCAGCTCGGCGCCGACCTCCTCTATTACAACGAGACCTACCGCGCGTTCACGCTGATCCAATACAAGGCCATGGAGCACGGCGCCATGGCGACCGCCATCTTCCGTCTCCCCAACCACAAGCTCGACGACGAAATCGCACGGATGCGCCAGCTTCAGCAGCAGCTCACCGACTGCCCGCCGAACACGCATTGCAACGGGTTCCGGCTGCTCGAGAACCCGTTTTACCTCAAGCTGTGCCCGCGCATCGAATTCGAACCTGCTGACACCGGACTGGTTAAGGGCATGTATCTCCCGCTGGACTATTGGGACCTCATCGCCGCGGATCCCACAAAGGCCGGACCCAAGGGCGGTCGCCTCGTCTCCTTCGACAATGTCGGCCGGCATTTCGACAATACCAACTTCATCCCGCTGGTCGCCAATGGCTGGGTGGGAACGACCGCCGAACAATCCGCCGTCCTCGCCCCCATTGTCCGCGAGCTGATATCCGAGGGGCGTTCGCTGACCCTGGCCGTGTCACGCACGCGGAAGAAACCGCCGCCGCAAGCCGCTTACGTCAGCCGTCGGGCGCGGGAGGAAGAGCAGCAGCACGTGCGGCTCTATCGTTGACGCCGTTCCGTCGATTGCCGCGCGGTCACCGGAAGATCGAGAATGGCGCGCCAATGAAGACGCCCGCCACGAACTCCTTCTCCTTCGTCCCATAGCCGAGGCGCAAGCCGCCGATCAGCTTCGATTTCTCGTCGGGAACGAAGTAGAATGGCAGATCAAAGGCATATTCGTCGTGGGACCAATCGTAGGTGACCTGTGGGCTGATGGCCGTGCGGCCGACGATCGGCAGGGCCGGCAGGTAACGGCGGTAATCCAGCGCGATGAGCCCCTTTCGGTCATTCGTCGGACCCCCTTGCGCCCCAGTGAGACAAGAGATCGGCTGCGACGGATCGCGACCGGCAGGGCAAAGGACCCCCGCCGCCCCCTCCTTATAGGCCCATTGATAGGCAAGAGACACGGTTGCGGACGACGCTACCGCCGTCGGCAGGATCGTCAGATAGCCACCTACCTCTTTCGAGAACCGCTCGGCGCTGTCCATCGTTACCGCAGAGGTGTCGACAAATTTGAAATTCTTGTACCCAAGCGCAACGCTGGCGCCGGCGGCGTAGGCGAACCGACCGGGAGCCACGCTGTCCTGAAACGTCCGTCGCAACTGCCGCGATCCGTAATGCCGCAAGACCATGGTGCGCTTGTCATCAGAGAGGCATTCGGTTGCGGTCAACGGACCCTTGCGCGTCTTGGCATCATCGACGCAATCCTGTTGTATCTTGGCAAGCTCGGTAAGAGCAGCATCGGGAACATCGCCGCTGCCGACCCTGCGCGAGTACCAGGAGAGCGTGAATTTGGCCTTCGCTCCGTCCGCCAGGCTGTCGAGGTTCGTGATCCTCGTCGGGCCCCCGCTCCTGTCGAGCGGCGCCGACAATTCAAGACGTTGCGATAACGCGCCGAACCAGTCCCCGGTCGCCGGCTTCTTCAATTGGGGGAAGTTGCCAAGGGTCACGGTAGCGGTCGACCCCGCCGTGCTCCCGCTGATCGCAATCGAGGGCGCATAGGAAGTGAACGCCTTCCCTGGGGGCGCTGGCGGGGTATCGCCGACATCGGCCACCGCCGGTAGCGCGAATGCGCTTGCGGAAGGAGCGCCCCCCGCGGCACGGGGCGCGTCCGGTGCCGAGCCGGTCACCGGCGACGCAGACGCCAACGTGGTTGTGGTCACGGCCGCCGGTACGGTCGCCGTCCCGTCTCCGTCCTCGAGGCGGCGCATTCGTTCCCTTAACGCGTCCAGTTCCTGCTGCAGCATTCCCATCCGCTCGTTGATCGCGCGCATCTCGGCACGCCGGTCGCTGGCCTGCGCGATAGCGCTGGCGGGAGTGCCGATTATCATCAGCGGCAGGCAGGTGCTGATGCAATAGCGCACCGCCCCTAGCACCGGAACATGACCTTGTAGGTAGAGGCCATGACCTCCGTATCGCCAATTTCGAGCTTTCCAGACTTCTTGAACTCGCCATTGTCCGTGAGTTCATAGTCCGCGGTGTCGCCCGGCTGACCACTAAGCGTTACGCAATACCAATGATCAGCCGGCGGCTTGCTGACCTTTTGTATTTCCTCACCGTGCGCATCCAGCCCCACGAAGCTGCCATCGATATGCACGGTAACAAGACCGGTGCCCTTCGCCTTCGCCTTAACGTGGATGTTGACCTTCGCCATATGCCCCCCGACACTGACAGCCCATCGATGTGGATCCGGCGATCAGAAAGTCCGATCGGCAAAACTATAGACCCTCCCAAGGCCTACATTCAAAAGATACCAGAATCGAACGTCGCCAACAACGTCTTAAGACTGCTTTTTCTTCGGATTTTGTCTGCTCGTCATCGCATTCTCTCAACAGATCGCAGGTGCTGACGTCACCCTGTGGCCTTGATCATGATGGCGAACGGAGCGGTCTTGGCATCGATGCCGAGGCCGCCAGGATCGGCGTTCACTGGAACGTTTCCCCCTCCCCTACCCCCGGATCAGCGCAAGACTCGTCGTATCGTAGGCTGCAGATACATGATGCGATCGGACTGTGCTGGCAGCCCGCTTTGCCTACAACGCGTCGGCCTACCGGTCGGGAGGCGGTCCGGTCGCCTGGCGCGGCATCGCTACACCGCCGATACTCCCAGCGTGTCGATGGTGCCTCGGGATATCTGATTGATACGCGACCAGGCCAGTCGTTCCGCCACTCGAGATCACCCTCCACCTCCGTGCCCCCTTCATTGGTAATCTAAGGAGTGAGGCTCGCACCCTTTCGCTCCCGCAGCTGCGCACAATGTGAACAAGTTAGTGGGATGAGCATGTGCGACATGTGGCTGGCCTCTACGCAGTTCACGTCGGTTGCAGCAGGGCTCAAGCGCCGCGTAAGTGAACAGGTGCGCGCGGTGAACAGGTGCGCGAAGTGAACGTGGCATCGGCGTGAATATGCTCATCGCGCGATCATGCTCATCTCGAGCGCTGACCCGCGGCCTGCTCACCTGACGAGGCACTCCTCCTCCGCCGATCCGAGAGCCGGCCCCCTGCTCGCGTCGGGTGAACTTGTGAGCATAGAGCCTGCGTTCACACAGTGCACAAATGAACAAGTGGGACTCGTTCGCAAAGAGCGCATGCCAACAAAGTGAGCGTTCGGCCCGCGGTGCGCATGTTCGCGCCGTGTGCATGTCAGCGAAGCATTATCAGTGCCGCATGTGCCCGCGCGGGCTATTTGATAGCGCCCTTCAAGGCCGCCGATCGCGCCACCGAAGCGACGAACAACCGTAAGCCGAACGCGTCAAGCCGACTGTGCACATGTGGGACATGCTGTCGCTGCGCCTCAAATGAGCAAGTGCGCAACGTCCACACTGGCACGCGATGAGCATGCGCACAACATTCGCAACGTGAACATTTAGAACGGGTGAACATGTGCACATCCGACACTTGCGTGCACCGTGGGCATGCTCCATCAATAGCCCTGTAAATGAGCCTCCGATCGGGTTTGCTATCGGCGAGTGGGGTAGGGATGCAGCGCTTGCAAGGGGTGCGCCCCGAGCGCCGCTGCCTTGGTATAGGTCGCGCTGGGCGGTGCTGGGTGGGACAGGTGAGCATGTTCACCACGCGAACCTGCTCGCGCGGTGAACAATTCGCATTATAGACATGCGACCGAGGGGACATGTCTACGATGTGCGCATGTGAACATGCGCACGGCGGGTACTTGTGACTTGTGGGAGCTTGTGTCGCTCGTCTACATGTTCGCACAGTCAATGATGTGCGCGAAGTTCACGCGCTCGCAACGCGATTCAGGAGTCCGCTCATGCCGGTGATTACGATGCTTTCCCCGAAGGGAGGCGTGGGAAAGACCACAACCGCACTAATCCTCGGCACCGAACTGGCTTCCAAGGGAGCGAGCATCGTCATGATTGACGCCGATCCGAACTTCCCGCTCGCCCGGTGGGCAAAAAAAGGCGGTAAGCCCGAAAACATCGAGGTCATCCCCGAGATCGATGAGGACGAGATCATCGGAACGATCGATCAGGCGCGCAAGCGCGCCGATTATGTGATTGTCGACCTGGAAGGGAAGGCGAGTGCGCGCGCGACCAACGCGCTGATGATGTCGCACCTGGCACTCGTGCCCATTCAGGGATCGGAACTGGACGCCGTCGAGGCTGCCAGAGCGTTCAAGGTCGTCCGCAATGCCGGAACCGCGCGCGATCGCCTGCTGCCATTCGCTGCAGTCCTGACACGCACGCCCGCTTCGACGCGCCTGTGGCCAAGGGACCTGAAAGCGGTGGTCAGTAACCTCGAAGGCGCCGGCATTCCCATGATCGCTACCGCCCTTGCGGAACGCGGCGCGTTCCGCGGCCTCTTCAGCATGGGGGGAACGCTCGACGACATGACCTCGGCCGACGTCGGCTCTCTGGATAGCGCGCGTCAGAACGCAGCGGCGTTCGCCTTCGATGTCGTCACGCTCCTTAAGGAAGGACTGTCCGCATGACCGAAAAACCAGCAGCCGCCACCCGCCGGTCGATCACCAGTTTCGCTGATGACGACGACATCCCGGTGCCGACGCCAGAGCAACTTGCGGCCGCCAAGACGGCAGGGGAGGGGCTTGGCTTCCGATCCGAGAAGCCGGCGCCACCCGAGCCGCAGCGGCCCGCGCCGCGGGTGCGCCAGGCGAAGTACACCGATGCCATCCACGTCCGCTCGCTACCCGAGGACCGGGCGCGCTTCGAAGATTTCGTTTGGCGCAACCGACTTTCCAAGGGCGAGGCGATGACGCGTCTGCTCGACTACGCCGAGGCGGAAGAGCAGCGCCGGGCAGAAGCTAAACGCTGAATATCGGCCGCTGCTCGCAAGGGGAAGCGGCAGGGAGGGGGGGCCATGCGGCGCTCCTCCCGCAACAGCCCCCCTTCTTAGGCGATCGACTCGCGTCGTAGATCGCTGAACCCTCCGCGACGCGCCTTCGGCAATCCGTGCCCCCGTCGGCGTCCGCGCTTACGCACCTACGAGGGTGCTCCTAGTCGAGATAGAGCGCTCCTGCTGCCTCTCCCCGTGCTCGCGCCAACCCCGGCGATGTCGCATAAACAGGCCATTCGACACGCTTCTACCGCATCGGTCACCAATGTGCGGAGCGCTCTCGATGCGGTCGGCCATATGGTCGAACACGCGACGACAGTCCCGGGAGTGGTGTAACGACCCGTGCCCATCGACGCTGATCGGACAAGGCGTCTATTGCGAGGCGATCGACGACAAATGGCGTGCCACTGCCTTTCCGCCATGGGTTGCAAGCGCGGCCGCTATGCACCGCGCGTCGGACTTCTCTAGCGCGGCGATTTTGATGCGCTCGAGCGCAGCGAAGAGCACCGGACGTCCTGCGTCGCGCTCCGCCTCTCGGGCAACCTTGGCCTGCTCGTCGACGCGTGCAAGCTCAGCCAGGAGCGCCTCTCGCCGGGCCGTGATCGTAGCGAGATCATCTGGCTTGACTGATTTGCGAGGCATTCGAAATCTCCCCTTCGGACTAGGCTGATCGATGATCCACCATGGCTGGTGCTGACCGGAATCTCCAGTCAGAACAGTCTTGATCACGGCAAGAAACCTCTGCTTCGCAGGTGTCGTTCCAAGAGTAAGGCCGCACATGTAACGATAACCCGAAAGTAAGAGATCTGTTTTTGGGCGGGACAGGCATTCAAAACACCCGGCTCCGCGTTTGGAGTAGCTTTACTCCATATGAGCTGTTTTTCTGTGAGGGTGGATTAAGTACTAGGGATGGCAGGATATGCCATCTGGCACCAATGTAAGACATTGGGTTTCGATGGCGCCGCTGCACGGGGCTTGAGAGATGATGGTCAGCGTTCGTCTCAAGGACGATCTAGTCGCGGAGATCGACCGCGTGGCGGTCGCTCAGGGGCAAAGCCGAAGTGCTTGGATGGCCAATGCACTCGCGCGGCTCGTCCTCTTGCCCGAGAACGATCATCTGCCGACCGTCGACCTTGGGAGGTTGGGTCATCCCGACGAACAGATCCGGGTGACGATCCGGCTCAATCGCAGCGAGATCGAGGCGATCGATGTCGTCGGAGCGCGGCTGCAATTGTCGCGAAACGAATGGATCAAGCGCGCACTGCGTTGGCAGCTCTGGGACAAGGCAGGGCGACTGCATTTGAGCCCGGTAGCGAAGGAAGAGGTCGCAAAGCTTCGCAAGCAGGTGCTCCTCATAGGTCGGAACATCAACCAGGCTGTCCACGCGATGAATGCCGCGAACCAGCCGGGCAGCAGCCTCGACATCGCCCGCATCGCAGGGCCGTTCATGGCGACATGCACCGATCTCAAAGCAGCACTTCACGCCTCCCGCCGGGCGCTCTCTCGCTATGTCGGGGGGGAAGTGGCCTATTGGACCGGCGCTTATGGCGAACCGCGGGCATGAGCTTTAATCTCTCGGCCGGCACGCTGGACACGATGTCCGGCATTTTCTGCCCCTCCAAGAAGCATCGGTCCGGAAGCGGCGGCGGTTCCCTCGGCGCGCAAACGCAAGGAGGCACGGTCCTTGGTTTCGCCGTCGCCTCCACCTTTCCCAAAGCGTCGCCGCAAGGGGGCACTGGCCGCCCCCTATCCAGAGTCAAACAAGTGTTCGGCGGCGGAACGCAAGCGGCCGCCAGTCGGCGGGCTATCTCGGCGATCGATCGTACCGCGCGGCGCACGCCCGAGGTAATGGTTCGCATCACCGGCCGTCAGCACGGCGGCGGACACGTCCTGGCGAACTTCGTCTATATCTGCCGGCTCGGGCACGGCCCTGACAAGGAACTCGCGCTCTTTACGAGCGATGGCGAAGTCCTGCGCGATGCGCGCGACATGCAGGAGCTCGCACACGACTGGCACGAATGGGAAATGGGGGATGATGCCCGGCGCAAAGGCGCGACGTCTCTTTCGATGATCCTCTCCATGCCGAAGGGGACCGATCCGGAACGACTGAAGGCAGCCGGCCTCGACTTTGCTCAGGAGGAGTTCGCCAACCGCTCCTGGGTGGCATCGCTCCACGTCGACCGCGACCATCCGCATGTTCACCTGACCATAGCCCGCCGCGATCATGACGGCCGACGGTTTCACCCGAACCGGGATGATCTCTTTCGCTACCGCCAACGCTTCGCGCAAAAGCTCCGCGACAGAGGCATCGAAGCAAACGCCACTCCGGCAAAGGCGAGGGGCATTGACCCGCGGCACGAGCATATCTCGGCGCTGAAAATCCGGGCGAAAGGCCAAGTTCCTCGGCTCGACAGAAGCAGGGCGGCGCGTGCCGAGCGCGTCGCCGGAACGGGGGCGACGGATCCTGTGCAGACGCTTTTGAACAAGCGCCATTCCGAGGTTCGCGCGGCCTATGAGTGCTCGATTGCGGAGCTTCGCGCATCCCCGTCCATCATCAACCAAGCCGTTGCGACGAACCTCCAACGGTTCCTCGACGGCCTGAACGAACCTCAGCCGAACTCGATACAGGCAGCCAGAATGCAGGGTGTTCGTGTTGTCGTTGAACCGTCAGCCGCCCTGACCGCGACACATGACAAGGAGGATCCGGTCGTTGCAGCGTTGGCGCGATCCAAGGCGACCCGTAACCGGATCGAAGCTCGTCGAACGCGAGATGAGCGAAGAATTGATCAAGCCAAGTCGCGTTGTCTCCCTGCATCCAGCATGCTCGATCCGGACGTACAGAGCCGGACCAGTTCTACGGCGGAACGATCCTCAATCAAATTACAGCCCGACGGGATCGATGACGTCATGCGACAGATGCAGGACCGTGAGCGTGACCGACTGGTACATGATCGTAATCGCGATCCGGATAGGGGAGGGCCGAAGCGGTGACCGAGACTATCAGGAGTGACGCGCTCGCAGCGATCCTCGACGCTATCACCCTAATGCAGGAGCAGCTGGAGGAAATGGGAGCCTGGGCCGGCAGGATCGAGGCGGGGCAAGCCGAGATTGCCGCCCGCCTCGAACGCCTTGACGCTGCGTACGCGAGTGCAGTTGAACTTGGGCCTCAGCTAAAGGGAATTCGTGGCGACCTGCGAGTCAACCAAGCCGCGACAAGGGACGGCCTCGTGCGGCTCGCTGAAGTAGCAGGCTGGGCGCATGCAGCCGCCATTGGCAATCCAGCGCCGCTTCCTGTTGAGATTGTCGATGACCCGTTGTTGGAGCGCTTTGTGCTCAGCCAGCCAGCTGACCGAACCTCGACGCTTCGCTCCTTGATGGATTGGCGCCGGGTGGCGGTGGGGGTGGACACTGTACGCCTGACCAACATCCTAGAGCGCCAGTACAAGCCATCACCGACCGATCGCCCGAAGGACCGTATGCTGCGATATCAGCTTGCTGCAGTCACACGAGAGGAACTGATACGGAGGAATGCTGCGCTTCCTGCGTTGCCCTCTTGCACTGTCACTGCAGATCGCTCCGATGCTGCGCAACGAGCACGATCAGCCGAACTTTTAGCGGTATGGCGAGCGGGGGAGGGTGCTTTCCTCTTCTCCGAGCCGGAACTTGCCGGAGCGTTGGATATAGTCGCTGCTGCGCGCGGGGAAGGGGCGTTAATGCCGGAACAGGATTTTTGCGCTGGCCTCGACGATTTACATGAAACCATATCGGGTTGGTTAGCGGAAGGATATCGGCCAGCGCTGGCACGCTACCCCGATGACCTAGCCTACGATTTGCCGACTGACCGAAGCCGTTGACCAAGCGTGCGTGACTTTGGCGTAAAAGCTATGCAGGCACCCCGCCGTATCCTGTCATTCAGCTGTCAAACGTTGCACTGCCGATCACACGCTTCCAGATCGATCAGGCGATTTTACCGTGCTGGCTTCCGCAACTAGGTTTGATGCGAAAACAATGGGATGTGGTATGAAAACTATTTACCTTATTCTACATACTATAAGCTCTGCTAGCCAAGGAAAAGGAGAAAATTGTAGTGAAGGTGCCGGCAGTTGCAAGGCTTATTTATGTTGATTGAAGATCGCCGGCTAGCAGCGCAGTTCGCGCAAGCACTGCGGCTTGAGTGCGAGTACTGACGCCCAAGCGGCGCATGATCTGTGAAACATGTTCTTTAACACGTTGCTCACTGATCCCAAGTGCGGCCGCTATTTGTTTATTCAGTAAACCATCGACGATCATATCGAGTACCCGGCATTGCTGCGGTGACAGGGTCGCATAGCGTAAAAAGAAGTCATCGCAAGCCGCTTGGCGCTCTTCCTCAGGAATACGGATTTCTCCGTTGAGGACCGCCGCTATGCCATCGCTAAGGAGATCGAGCGGAAGATACTTGGGAAAATAGCCGCGAGCACCAAGGGCGAGCGCACCAGCGATAAGGGCGGGCGTAACGCTGGCAGAGAGAATTGCGACTGCCAGGTCTGGCGACGCCGCCCGCACCGAAGCAACGCCGCCAAGGGCATTGGCCCCAGGAATGTCGAGGTCCAGTAACAGAAGGCTGGGACTATGGATTTCGATCTTCGTCAGGACCTCGTTCAGCGAAACCGCTCGCTCAAACCGATAGGTGGGGAGGAGCGATGTCAGTCCGTCGATCACCGCTTGTAGGAAAAGTGGATGATCCTCGGCCACTAAGATCACGCCGGTCACGACGCCAATCCGTCGACAAATTCGCGAAGCCGCACCGTGTCGATCGGCTTGGCAAGAAGGTTGATGCCGCGTTGCGCCGCCCGTTTGGCGGGGCCGGGCGAACGGTCGGCGGTAACGAGAAGGGTAGGCACGTGCCGACCCCATAGCGCGCATAGTCGGTCGTACAGGTCGATGCCGGTCAACCCGTCTTTAAGATGATAGTCCAAGATGATCGCATCGGGCGGTTCCCGCGACGGAACCTGTTCGGCGCGATGCCCCCAAGCGGTACAGAGACCAGCTAGCGCGGCCTGAACGCGGTCATCGTCATCGATGCACAACAAGCGGAGCGAACGGCCGGCGCGATCAAGCGCCTTTTCGGCTGGCGTTGGCTCCGTTATCTGCGTGGCGAGGGGTAGGCGCGGTACACGCACAAAGAAGCAGGCGAAGCGACCGGGTAAGGACATGACGCCGACCTGGTGGCTTAAAAGTCGGCTCATCCGTTGGACGATAGCAAGACCTAATCCCATGCCCTCCGACCGCTCACCGCGGCAGAACGGCTCGAAGATCGCGGCGCGGCGGTTGGGATCGATCCCGTGACCATCGTCCCATACCTGTATATCGACGGAAGCGCCACGCGCGCGGCATCGCAAGATCACCCGCCCTGCGTCGGCATGGCGTAGCGCATTGACGAGATAATTCTGTACGATGCGGCGCAGCAGCGCCGGGTCGCTCATCGTAGCGAGGCCGGAGGGCCTGTAGCCGAGGCTCACCCCCCGTTCCTCGGCGAGTGCGCCGATCTCACGCACCAGAGGCAAGAGCAGCGCATCAAGTGAGAGCAGCCGCGGATCCGGAACGATCCCGCCGGTATCGATCGCCGACAGGTCGGAGAGGCCGGCGATCATCGTCTCTGTTGAACGGATCGCGGCGGCAGCATCCGCAGCGGCCCGCAGGGCTGGTGCCGGAAGTGCAGACGTCGACTCGATGGTGGCGATGAAGAGGCGGGCGGCGTGGATTGGCTGCAACAGATCATGTCCTGCAGCCGCCAGAAAACGTGTCTTCCCGAGGTTCGCGGCCTCTGCGGCTGCTGTCGCACTCTCCAGCGCCTGCGTGCGCTCGCGAACGCGTTCCTCCAGTGCCTCGTTGGCACGCCGTAGCGCCCCGGCGGCATGATGCCGCTCGGTTACGTCGCTGTAGGTGGAGACCATGCCACCATCAGGCAGGCGGTCGAACGCGATCTCGATCACCGTGCCGTCCGGCCGCTCGCGTTCATAGACATATGGCCAACGTTCCGCTTCGAATGCATCGGGTGCGAGCAGGAGCCGGGGGTCGCTGCCGGCATAGCGCGCGCGCGACAGGTTGTGGTGCAGTAGGTCGGCAAGCGGCAGCCCGACGCGCACCAGTCCGTCAGGCAGGTCAAGTAGCCGCAGGAAGGTGGCGTTCCACCCGAGCACGCAGCGGTTGGCGTCGAAGATGCAGATGCCCTGCGGGATGGTATCCAATACGGTCCGGAGCAGGTGGTGATTGATCGCTAGCGCTTCCGACGCCTCGTCAAGGATCGCACGTGCGTCATGGCGGACCAGCGCACCTTCGTGGCCGGCCGCTGCCATCACGATCCGGGCGGACGAGATGCCGATTGCGCCGGCAAGTAGCGCGCGGGTGCGATCGGCGAGAAGCGCCGTGGATCCCGCCAGCGAAGTTTCCGCCAAATCCGCCCCGACGAAGCGCGCGGCTAAGGCGCGTAGGTCCTCCGCTTTCATTCGTCGGCCGGATGCAGGGGCTCCGTCTGGTGCGGCCGGTACAGCGATGGACACAAGCGCCAGCAGCGCGGTGTTGATACCAAGACTGGCGAAAGTTGCCGCGGCAATAGGGTTCGTGCCGCCGACGACCGGGCGCCAGTCGGGCGGCAACAGCAGGAGCCAAGCCCACATGGTCAGGCCAGCGGCTATGCCTGCCACCGCGCCCGCACTGCTCGCACGGCGCCAGTAGAGGCCCGCCAGCATTGCTGGTCCGAACTGCGCGACGCCAACGAACGACACCAGTCCGGTCTGGGTCAGGTGATAGTCGGCGATCAGCCGGTGCATCGCATAGGCGAGCAGCAGCACCGCGACGACCGCGATCCGTCTCACGCGGATTAGGAGGGAGGATACGTCCTGCCCGGCAACCGCGCCACCCCCTGCGTTACGCGAGCCACGGAGGATTAGCGGCACGATGACGTCGTTGCACAACATCGTTGCCAGCGCGACGGTGGCGACGATCACCATGCCTGTCGCTGCGGACAACCCGCCCACATAAGCAATGACGGCCAACGCCGGCCGGCCGGCGCGGAGCGGCAGAGCGATCATGAAACTGTCCGCTGCGCCTGTATCGCCGAACGCAGCGACGCCCGCAGCGGCGACAGGCAGCATCATGATGCTCAGTAGCGCCAAGTAGAGTGGGAACAGCCAGCCCGCGCGCGCCAGGTCACCCGGCCGCGCACGCTCGACCGCCAGCACATGAAAGATTTGGGGCAGGCATAGGAATGACAGGCCGGCAATCAACGTATCTCCGACCCATGCTGCGGCGTCGGGCGGCGGCAGCGGCGGTAAAGCGGCGTAGGCACGTACTAGGCCTGCCGGTCCGGAGCCGAAGGCATTGGCGACCACGGCGCACGCTACGATCAGGAAGGCGGCAAGCTTTACGATACTGTCGAACGCGACGGCAATCATCAGTCCGCGATGCCGCTCGGTGCGATGGGCGTGGCGCACGCCGAAGACCACGATCAGCAACGCCATCGCCAAAGCGAGCCAAAAGGCAGTATCTTGTACAAGCCCCGCAGGACCGCTTCTGGACGGCGCCCCAATACCGGAAAGCCGCTCGAAGCTCCCGGCCACTGCCTTCAGCTGAAGCGCAATATAGGGCAGCACTGCCGCCAGCGCTCCCACCGTCACCAGCGCCGCGATCGATTGTCGCGTGCCGTACCGGCCCGCGAGGAAGTCGGCGACCGAGGTCGCGCCCTGCGCGTCTGCCGCCTCGATCATACGCGAGAGCACCGGCCGTGCCACCGTCAACAGGAGCAGCGGAGCGACGTAGATTGGCATGAAGCCCCAGCCAGTGCGCGCCGCCTGTCCAACCGATCCGTAAAAGCTCCAGCTCGTATTGTAGATCGCGATGGTCAGCGACAGCAATATGCCGGCAGTAACCGGATGCAGAAGCCAGCGGGATTCACGCGCGCTCGCGCGGTCGCCCCACCATGCAATAGCGAAGAGAATTGCGACATAGGTCGCACTGATCGTGGCCAGTAATTTCCAGCTCAACAGGCCTGCTCTCCCTACCGGCTGTTGTGCCCGCTCCGGCCCTGTCTGTCACCCCTCCCACCCAAGGTAGGGGGCGCACGTCGCGCAACGTCATGCCACCATGGGGCATCGGCTGACGCGAAAACCGGCGCGGCACGGATTCAGGAGAGTTGAATGTTGCGAGAGGCGAGGGGGGCGGTGTCGATCAGGCCGCAAGGAGCGGTCGGATGGCTGATGTGGGTTGGGGTGGCGCTGATCGGTGCTGCCGCCCTCGGTGTCGTCGCACTGGCTCGGGGAGAGCCTATTAACGCCCTTTGGATCGTCACGGCAGCGCTGTGCACTTATGCGATCGCCTATCGCTTCTACGGACTTTTCATCGCGCGGCGCGTGCTGGCGGTGGATCCGACACGTCCGACACCGGCGGTGCGCCGCAACGACGGGCTTGATTTCGTTCCTACCGACCGCAACGTGCTGTTTGGCCACCATTTTGCGGCGATCGCCGGCGCAGGACCGCTGGTCGGTCCGGTGCTGGCAGCGCAAATGGGCTATCTGCCTGGCACGCTGTGGCTGCTGGCGGGGGTGGTATTTGCGGGCGCGGTACAGGATTTTCTCATCCTGTTCTTCTCGACGCGCCGTGACGCGCGCTCGCTGGGGGACATGATCCGCACCGAGATGGGAACTGTGCCCGGCACGATAGCGCTGGTCGGGGTGCTGATGATCATGATCATCCTGTTGGCGGTGCTGGCGCTGGTTGTGGTCAAGGCATTGGCCGAAAGTCCATGGGGTACATTCACCGTCGTCGCTACGATTCCGATCGCCTTGCTCATGGGCATCTACAGCCGGTTTTTGCGACCTGGCCGGATCGGCGAAATGTCGCTGATCGGCTTCGTCCTGCTGATGGCGGCGATCATGGGCGGCGAGCATGTGGCGCATTCCCCCGTGCTGGGGCCGCTGTTCACGTTGACCGGACCGACGCTGGCACTTGGACTGATGGCCTATGGCTTTATCGCCTCGGTCGTGCCGGTATGGTTGCTGCTGGCACCGCGCGACTATCTGTCGACCTTCCTCAAGATTGGCGTTATCGCGGGACTTGCGCTTGGCATCCTGTTTGTCCAGCCGACCTTGCAGATGCCGGCCGTGACGCAGTTCATCGATGGTACCGGTCCGGCTTTTGCCGGCAAGCTGTTCCCATTCCTTTTCATCACGATTGCTTGCGGCGCGGTATCGGGTTTTCACGCTCTTATCTCGAGCGGCACCACTCCCAAGATGATCGCGAGCGAGGGACATCTACGCTATATCGGTTATGGCGCAATGCTCACCGAAAGCTTTGTCGCGATCATGGCGTTGATCGCGGCCTGTGTTCTCGATCCCGCGATCTATTTCGCGATGAATGCGCCTGCTGCACTGATTGGCACCAATCCGGCGAGTGCTGCAGCCGTAATTAGTGGATGGGGCTATGCTGTCACGCCGGACATGCTGAGCAACATCGCTCGCGACGTCGGTGAAGGCACGATCCTAAGCCGTGCGGGAGGCGCCCCGACACTCGCGGTCGGCATGGCGCACATTCTCAGCCAGGCGGTCGGTGGTCAGGCGCTGATGGCCTTCTGGTACCATTTTGCGATCTTGTTTGAGGCGCTGTTTATTCTGACCACGGTCGATGCGGGCACACGGGTGGCCCGCTTCATGATCCAGGACCTGATAGGCACGGCCGTTCCGGCAATGCGGCAGACGGAGAAGCTGGGGCCAAACCTTGTGGCGACCGCGATGGCGGTCGGCGCATGGGGCTACTTTCTTTACCAAGGGGTTACCGACCCGCTGGGCGGCATCAACACGCTATGGCCGCTGTTTGGCATTTCGAACCAGATGCTGGCGGCGATCGCCTTGGTACTGGCGACGGTCATTCTCTTCAAAATGAAGCGCCAGCGTTACGCATGGGTTACGATCCTGCCTACGGCATGGCTACTGATCTGTACGCTGACCGCCGGGTGGCAGAAAATCTTCCACAGCGACCCGCGTATCGGCTTCCTCGCGCATGCCCGTAAATTCTCTGATGCAGCCGAGCGCGGCGAATTGCTTGCGCCGGCTAAGACGATGGCAGAGATGGGGCGAATCGTGTTCAACGACCGCGTCGATGCCGCCCTGTGCGTCTTCTTCATCGCGGTGGTTCTGGCCATTGTCGCCTATGGCATCAAAGGCGCGTTCAAGGCGCTGGCAAGCAAGCAGCCGACGACACGGGAGATGGGCGGGGAGACCGGTCATGCCGTCACTACGTGACGGCTGGAACTTGGCTACGCGGACGGCGCGGCTGATGGTGGGGGTGCCCGACTATGACGCCTATGTCGCGCACCAGGCAGCACATCATCCGGAGGCTCCACTGATGGATTTAGCGACGTTCCACCGTAACCGCGTCGATCGACGCTACGGCGGCGGACCGGACCGTGTGCCGCGCTGCTGCTGAGCAAGGGGGGAGTTGCCGTAACGCGCCTCCCAATTTCAGTTGAAAATAATACGACAGGATAGGATCTTCCATGAAGAGGAACGGGGGAAAAGCGCGCGCCGCATTGGGTGCGTGCATGGTGATGCTTTTGCCAATGCCAGCGGGCGCGCAGGCGGTTGCAGAAGACGATTTGACGCGGCTGCGTGCAGCGATGCAGGCGATGCAGGCGCGGATCGATCAACTCGAGCGCCGGCTCGCGGCCCCGGCCATGATGGCACCGACGAGCGCACCGGCGGTGGCGCCGCGTGTAGTGGCGGCGTCGCCTACGTCCGGCGGGGTACAATCCCCAGACGTGACGGCGCGGACGGTATCGCCACCCGCAGGCAGCGCATCGGTCGCGTCGCAGGGGGCACCGGCAGGGACGGGGGGCAACGGCTTCCGCATCGGTGCGACCGACTTCAAGATCGCTGGCTTCGTGAAGGGCGATATGCTTTTCAGCCGTTACAGCGCGGGGGATAGTGCGACTAACGTATTAGGTCGCGACTTCGCGCTGGCGCAGTCAGTGCCGGTGGGCGGTGTTCGTGCGTCCGGGCTACTTACCGACGCTCATGCCAAACAGAGTCGGCTGGGGTTCCAGACCTCGACCCCGCTGGCTGGTAGCCCGATGACAACGCTCATCGAGATGGACTTTCAGGTGCAGAGTCCGCCTGCGGGGACAGAGCGTGCTCTCAATCCATATACGTTCGGACTGCGCCGAGCGGTACTCGGCTATCGCGGATTCGCCGCAGGCCAGGACTGGAGTACCTTCCAGTTTGTCGGGGCACTGCCAGAGACCGCGGACTTTCTGGGGGTAACGGAAGGTACGGTCTTCGTGCGACAGATGGTCGCACGGTATACTCAGGCATTCGGCCGGGGCTGGTCGGCTTCGGTGTCGATCGAGAATCCCGAAACCGTCACCGTATCGCGCACCGCCGCGACGCTCAGCGACCATGACGATGACAGTTTGCCCGACCTTGCCGCGCGCGTCGGTTGGAAGGGCGACGGCGCCGAGCTGTCGCTGGCGGGCGTACTGCGGGCGATGCGCGCCAATCCCGGAGGCACTGGCGCAGCGGCAACGGCGGCTGGCTGGGGACTGTCGATCGCCGGCGTCGCGTCGTTGCCGACGGGGAAGGGCGACGATGTACGTTTCATGTTAAGTGGCGGGCGCGGGGTAGGGCGATATGTCGGAGTCAGCTTCACTCCCGATGCGGTCTACGACGTCGCAACGGCTGAACTCGACCCGGTCGGTATGACCGCGGGTTTCGCTGCCTATCGCCACTACTGGACGACGAAGCTGCGCAGTACGGCAATGGGATCATACCAGCGCGCCAACAATCCCCTCGGGACCTCGCCACTGCTGAACCGGCTGGCCTATAGCGTTGCGGCCAACCTCTTCTGGAGTCCGCTACCTAAACTCGATCTCGGTGCCGAGTTTCGGCACACCTATCGCGAACTGGAAAGCGGCGTTTCCGGCACGCTCGATCGGTTGCAGTTCACCGTCAAACAGGGGTTCTGAAACGAGGTGGCTTCGAAAGCGAGGAGCGGTCTACGTGTCCGGGATCGTCAATGTGTCAACCTCGATAGTTCGCGGCAAAAAGTGACATCTGCAGTCGCTCGCACCGACGCTGCCGCCGATCCAACGTCGCAAATCTGGAATGTCTCGAGCGAGGAAGGAGCGGTTACGTGCCACTGGATAACCTGATGAGTGACTATCCTTCTTTGCAATGGATAGGTGGTGCGATTGGTGCGCATACCTTCAAGCCCTGCGGTAACCCACCTGATATAAGGGCAGCGAGTTTTAACGAGCCATTTGACGTGGTGCCTGAAACCCAGTTTCTAGGTGCCCGCTGGCACTTGGGTCACGCAGTCAATCTGCGCCGGCCGGCTACCCTGCTTTCTGACTTGCGACTTGCCTTCGGTGTGGCGTCGTTGGAGCAAACGTTCGACAACCACTGCATCGACATCGCCACGCCTAGGAGCGACACCGTCGGACTGATCCGCTTGCAGACCGATCAATTGAACAATGTCACGACGTTGTCAGCTGCTTTTTGCGAATCGCCTTGAAGACGCGAATGAGCCTGGTTCGTCAAATAACTGCGGGCATGGTTTGTGACCGCAGGGACATCTTTCTGACGCCAGACCCGCTCACGACTTTCAAGATATCGATGGACTGAGCCCGACCGCAGGGGCCGCACAGCCTCATACTTTTTACCGATTTGACTTCCAACGGGAACCTTACCGATGCGCTTCACTATCAAGGCGAAATTGGCGGCCGCCATGTTCGTCCTTATCCTAATGCTGATTGCCGTTTTGGTGATTGGCGTAAGTGGCATGAACTCAATGAATGCTGCGTCTGACGAGCTCATCGACGGGCCGGTTGCGCGCATCATTCGCGCTCAGAAAATTGCGACGTCGATGAGCGCTAACGTGCGCGCGCAGAAGAACATAATTCTTTCGAACGATCCTAGTGAGCGCGAGCGTTTCAGCAAAGTCATGTTGAGCAAGCGGGAGGAGGTCGCCAAGTTGATGGACATCGCCGTTGCCAAGGCAACGCCAGAAGGTCGACCGATGCGAGAACAGATGCGCGAACGCTTCCGCGCTTTTGCCGGCATTGACGAGCGCATCCGCAGATTGGCGTTGGACAACCGAAAGGCCGAAGCTGCGGTGTTGACGATGAACGGCAGCCTGCAGAACGCGACAGCCATCGACGCAATACTCGACCGCGTCATGGCGGAGTGCAATGAAGCATTGGAGGCTGCCAAAGCCGCGTCCTCGGCGACCTATTCAGAGGGTCGTGCAGCAATGTTCGTGGTTGCTGCCATTGCGTTGACGATTGCGATCGGTGCTGCGGCATGGCTGTCGCTGCTGGTAGCTGGGGGGCTACGACGCGTCGGTGCCGCAGTCGAGGCAGTTTCGAGCGGCGACCTCGATCACGAGGTTAAGGTGACGACGAATGATGAGGTCAAGGATCTGGTCGGACTGGTAAACCGAATGACTGACAACTTGCGCAAGTCCGCTATGCTGGCCGGATCGATCGCGCACGGTGATCTGACCGTTAATCACAAGCCACTGTCTGAAAAGGACACGCTAGGACGTGCTCTGGTCGAGATGGTGGAACGTCTGCGCGGCGTGGTAGGCGATGCGACGATGGCGGCCCACAATGTGGCCTCAGGCACGCAGCAACTGTCCGCAACCGCAGATCAGGTAAGCCACGGTGCCACTGAGCAGGCGGCAGCCGCCGAGGAAGCCTCCGCATCGATGGAGCAGATGGCCGCTAACATCAAACAAACTGCTGACAATGCTGCGCAAACTGAAAAGATTGCGCGTCAGTCTTCGAAGGATGCTGAGGCAAGCGGCGAAGCTGTTGAGAAGGCGGTTGGCGCGATGCGTACCATCGCCGAGAAAATCGTCATCGTGCAGGAAATTGCTCGTCAAACCGACCTTCTGGCGTTGAACGCTGCGGTTGAGGCAGCCCGTGCCGGTGAACATGGCAAAGGTTTCGCGGTGGTAGCGGCGGAGGTGCGAAAACTAGCGGAGCGCAGCCAGGCGGCGGCTGCCGAAATTGAGGCGGTGTCATCCGACACGGTAACCGCGGCAACCCATGCCGGAGAGATGCTGACCCGCCTCGTCCCCGACATTCGCCGCACCGCTGAACTGGTAACCGAGATCAGCGTGGCTTGTCGCGAGCAGGATATTGGTGCTGCGCAGATCAACGAGGCAATCCAGCAACTCGACACGGTAACGCAGCAGAATGCTTCCGCATCTGAGCAGATTTCAGCCACATCCGAGGAACTTGCTAATCAGGCCGAGGAACTACAGGCGGGTATTGCCTTTTTTCGCGTCGAGGGGGTGGCCATAGATAGCCGGCCAGCACGCAAACCGGTGGCTGGCAGTCCGACTGCGGTATCCGATGTTGCACCCGCGGCGAAGCCTCGGCGCAAACTGATTGGCCAACCGCCGGTCCGAGCCGGAGGTTTCGCGCTCGACCTGACCCAGGGCGGTCCGGACGACGAAGACCTCGACTTCCGTCGCACGGTCTGACCCCATCCAATATGCTGACGGTCGTCTTCGGTTTGGGTAAAGAAGGCCTTCGCCCTACAGATGTTGTTACGACGTGATGTCGAGATGAAGCCACCATAGGTCGTTTCCGCGGTCGCCTCGGCGTCCGCCTTCATTCCATCGTCACCATTGTGACTGAACGCGGCGGTACAACGAGCGTCAAGCGATCACCCGCGATCGACAGGTCGCTGATCGCTTGCGGAACGAACGGATCCTCCTTGCCGAATTCAATCCGCCGATCGATGCGATCGGCGGTGATCGTCGATGCCGTCACCTGCCGTCGGGTGATGCCCGCAAGCACCGCTTCGACCGGTGCCGCGCGGCCCGGATCGAGATTGACGATCGACAGGTGGACTTTGCCTGCTGCATCGCGCGATGCGGAGGCATTGAGTGTTGGCAGCCGGGTTGTCCCCTCGACATAGTCGGGCGTGCTGACATCAACCGCTACCTGCGTAGCGCCCTGATGTACCTTGTACATGTCGAACACATGCCACGTCGGCGTTACAACCATCTCCTTGCCGCGGGTCAGCACTAGCGACTGGATGACGTTCACCATCTGCGCAATGTTCGCCATGCGGACGCGGTCGGCATGGGCGTTGAAGATGTTAAGGCTGAGCCCAGCGATCACCGCGTCACGCAGCGTGCTTTCGAGGTACAGCGCCGATGGTGCGTCGCGCTCGCTGTCGAACCACGCCCCCCATTCGTCGACGACCAGCGCGACTTCCTTCTTGGGATCGTAGCGGTCCATAATCGCCGAGTGGCGCCGAATCATCTCGTCGGTCAGGTGCGCGCGGCCGAGCGCCTTTGCCCAGTCGTCACGGTTGAAGCCGATATTCCGCCCCTTCGCCGCCCAGCTGTTGCCGGTGAAGGTGTAAAAATGCAGCGACAGCCCCCACATCAGCGGCCGGTCGATCACCAGCGCCAGCGGCGACGGGTTGGGCCGCCACTTCATCGCGCCGGCCATGACCTTCTCGGTCCATTCGTAATCGTCGGTATCGGCACCCACCGCGATCAGACGTCCAGACTCGCCGTGGAAGGTGCGGAGGTTCGCGGCATATTGGCGGTATTGCGCGGCATAGGTCTCGGGCGTCATGTTGCCCCCGCAACCCCAGCTTTCGTTGCCCACGCCAATATAGGGCACGCTCCATGGATCGCTGCGACCGTTCGCGGCGCGCTCCGCTCCGGCGGCGCTTTCGAGCGGTGCGGTCATGTAGCGAAGCCATTCGTCGGCCTCGCGCACGCTGCCCGATCCTAGGTTCACCGAAACGAACGGCTTCGCGCCGACCTGGTCGAGGAAGTCCATGAACTCGTGCGTGCCAAAGGCGTTGCGGTCGGGCGTGTTGCCCCACGACGCATTGATACTCTGTGGCCGCTTCGAACGCGGGCCGATGCCGTCGCGCCAGTGATAGCCGTCTGCGAAACAGCCGCCGGGCCAGCGGATCGCTGGCACCTTCACCTGCCGCAACGCCGCCACTACGTCGTTGCGAATGCCGCGCGTGTTGGGGATCGACCTGTCGTCGCCGACCCAGATCCCCTCGTACACGCCGCGACCCAAATGTTCGACAAATTGACCGTAAATCTCTGGCGCGATCGTCGGACCGGTACGGTCACCGTGCAGCAGCAGCGTCGAGCGCGGTGCCTGCGTCACGGAGTCGGCGGACGCAGCGGGCTGCGCCTCAACATGCAGCGTCGACAGGCCGAAAACCAGCACGCCAAAACTAAAGAGTCCGCGCCGCAACTGCTGTTTCCGCACCCTCTACCTCCCAGTATCAGTTTTATATTGTAAGAGTAATCCCCATCGCGGTAGCATGCAACCGCTTTGTATACCTTTGGCCGACCGGCGGGGGCGGCCGAAGACATGGCTGGGCGGGAACACACCGCCCGGTGCGTAGTGACGGGAGAGACATCAATGAAGTTCATCGCAGTGCCGCTGCTGGCGCTTGCTGTCGTGGCTGGCAGCACGCCCCTGCCGATCGAAGCACGCCAGGCGCCAGTGGCGCCCGCCAAGCAGCTCCGACTGGTCGAGCGTGCCGCGGCGCTCCCCAAGGGGCCGGCCGCCGGCCGCGCCGCGAAGAGCGCCTATCTAATGAGCTACTTCACCGACGAGGATCATTCGCTGCATTTTGCGGTCTCTCGCGACGGCTACAGCTTCACCGACGTGAACGGCGGGCAGCCGGTGCTGTCGGGCCGCGACGTGGCGACCCAGAAGGGGGTGCGCGATCCCTATATCACCCGTGGGCCGGACGGCGCCTTCTACCTGATGATGACCGACCTGCACATCTTCGCTGAGCGCGAAGGGCTGCGCACAACGCAATGGGAGCGGCCGGAAGAACAGTATGGCTGGGGTAACAACCGCGACATGCTGTTCATGAAGTCCTATGACCTGCTTCACTGGACGCTGTCACGAGTCACCATCTCCGACCTGTTCCCCGAATATCGCAATGCCGCGACGGCATGGGCGCCCGAAGTGATCTACGATCCCGCGGCGAAGCAGATGATGGTCTATTTCACGGTCCGTATCGGCAGGAAGCCCGACCATCTCGTCTATTCCTACACCGACAAGGACTTCACAACACTGACGAAGACGCCGCGCGCGCTGTTCACCTATCCTAAGCCCGGCATCAGCGCGATCGACGCCGACATCACCAAGATCGGCAGCAAGTACCACATGTTCTACGTGGCGCATGACAAGCCCGGCAACCTGCGCCAAGCGGTGTCGGACCGGATCAACACCGGCTATCGCTTTGATCCCAAGAAGGTCGATCCCGAAACCGTTGGCACCGAGGCGCCCACGCTGTGGAAGCGCCATGGCACTGATACCTATGTGCTCATGTACGACGTGTTTGGCATCAAGCCCAACAACATGGGCTTTTCGGAAACGACCGATTTCGTCAACTTCAAGAACATTGGCCGGTTCAATGAACCCGGCTCGCCGATGAAGGCGCTGAACTTCCGCCAGCCCAAGCATGGCGCGGTGATGCCGATCACCGTCGGTGAAGCAGAGCGACTGGAACGTTACTTCCAGTAGGCCTATCGAGGGGGAGGCGCCCCAACCAACTTTGGAAGCCTCCTCAGGTCATCGGCCAGCGCAAGTGTACTTGTACAGTGGACTGGCTTTGCTCATCGTCAAGTGTCTGAGCCGGTTAGTTGGACACTTGCAGTCCTAGTGTTGTTGCTGCTTCGCACTTAAACTCAAATTATCGATGCTCCCATGTTCGCATTATGCTAACTAAATGATCAAACGTTTAAGTCAGTGAGATTATTGGTTCGATGTTCGATTAAGCGAGGTTGAGTGCGCTGCGGCGTAGCATGTTGACCAACGCGCGAAGTGCCTCGGGCTGTTGGCGCCGGCTTGAGTAATAGATATGGAACGCCTCTCCCTCGGACGACCACTCGGATAATACTTCGCGAAGGGTGCCGTTGTCGAGGAGCGGCTGTACTCGCTCGGCTAGGCAGTAGATGATTCCGCCCCCGCTCTGCGCGATCGATAGAGCAACGTCGGTTTCGCTGACAACAATCGACCATTCAAGATCGAGCGCCCGGACGTCGCTGCCACATTCCAACTCCCAACGATAGATCGCACCGGTGCCCATACGGAAGCCGATACAACGATGGTCGCGTAGCGCGTCCGGATCGGCAGGCAGGCCTTTTTCCTCGAGATAGCTTGACGATGCGGCCATAATCCAGCGTAGCGGTCGACCGATCGGTACCGCGATCATGTCCTCGGGTACCCGACCGCCGAAGCGGATGCCAGCGTCGAAGCCACCGCCTACGATGTCGACCATCGTGTCCTGAACGACGATCTCCACCTGCACGTCGGGATAGTCGCGGGTGTAGGCGGCCAGCACCGGCCCCACTACGAGCCGAGCCGCGTCGCTCAGTACGTTGACGCGCAGCCGACCGGCCGGACTCTCACGGAAGCGGTTCAGCCCTTCCAGGCCTTCGCTGATCTCGCCGAACCCGGCCTCCAGGTGTGCCAGCAGCTCCTCACCCGCCTGCGTGAGCGTGACGCTGCGCGCGTTGCGGTTGATGAGCCGGACGCCGAGCCGCGCTTCTAGGCCGCGCATGGCGTGGCTCAGTGCCGATGGCGAGACATCCATATCGAGCGCAGCCTTGCGGAAGCCCCCATGCCGAGCGAGCGCCACGAAGACGTTCAGGTCGCCGAGGGTGGAACGGGTGAGCTGCATAGCCGCAGCGTTCACCGAATCATGCCCTTTTGGCAACATCGCAGAGATACCGGCGCAGTTACCCGAGGGCCGCCCTACTCGGCCGACGTTCGAAAGAACTCTACGAGAAGCGCGGCGAGCTTCTTGGGCTGTTCGAGTGCTAGGCTGTGACCGCACCGCTCAAATATCTCATGGCGGGAGACGGTCTGCCCGGCCTTCGCGAGGCTCTGGCGGACCAGATCGCCGAAGAATTGCGATGCGCCCGTTGCCAGGACGGGGATCGACAGCGGCGACGTGGACAGCCCGCGGTTGACCTTCGCGTTCTCCAGCGTCGCCTTGTAGGTGTCGAGCGTGCCGCGTAGGCCGTGCGGGGTCGACAGCAGCGTAATCCATTCCTCGAGCAGGTCAGCCGGCTGCCTTGTGGGATCGTAGCATTGCGAGTTGAGCCAGTAAGTCCAGAACTCGCGCTCCTTCCCGGCGATCAGCATTTCAGGCACGTCCGCCTTGAAGAAGAACGGCACGTGCCACTCCCAGACACCCTGATGCGTCGCAGCGTCGTTGACGTTCTCTTCGGTCAGGAACGACCGCTCCTCGAGGCCGAACCCCGATAGCATCATTTCGGCAAACGACAGCGCGCGCACGCGCTCTGGATGTCGCGCCGCCAGGACGTAGCCATATTCGGCACCCCGGTCTTCGCCATGGACGAAGGTGGTATCGACGCCGAGTGCATCAAGGACTCCGATCAGGTCATCGGTCATCAGCGGCGAGGTGTAGCCCTTCTCCGCATAGGGGTGGCCGCTGATTCCGGCACCGCGTAGGTCAGGCGCGATGACGCGGAAGTGCGGTGTCAGGAGCGGCAGCACTTCGCGCCAGTAGATGTGCGTCTTCGGCGTGCCGTGGATCAGCAGCAGCGCCGGACCCTCACCCGCCTCGACAACATGCAGGTCGACATCGTTGGTACGGATGTGGTGGTGGCGGGCTGGTTGACCCTCATGGTCGAGAAGCTGGATCACGAGCGGGGTTCCTTTGCGAGAAGCGTGGAGGGAATAAGTCCGGGTTCGGGCCAAGTGGCGCGCATCACCCGGCCAGTAGTCGACAAGGTGACGTAGGCCGTGTTCGGTTCGCGGGGATCGAAGCAGAGGTTGGTCGGGAACTCCTCGGGTGCAGCGATCGTTGCGACGAGTTCGCCTTCGGGTGAGACAACCGAGAACACGCCACGGTGCTGGGTTGCGATCACGACGTTGCCTGCGGCCGTCACCTTGAGGCTGTCGAGGAGCTGCGCGTCTGGTGCCTGCCAGACGAGGCGTCCACCATGCGGCTGACCGGGTGTGTGACCCAGACGACCCGGTGCCTCGACCGTCCAGGCCCAGAGCCGCCCGGCACCATATTCAGTCGCGTAGAGCGTTCCGCCATCGGGCGAGAGCCCAATGCCGTTGGCGCCGTTGACGATCGGGTACGCGACCGACCGCGCGTCCGAGCCGTCACCGGCAGACCAGTAGATGCCACCGAAGCTGCGGGATCGCTTCCCTTCGCGGCCGAGATCAGTGAACCAGAAGCTGCCGTCATCGGAAAAGACGAGGTCGTCGATCGCCTCCAACGCGTGCCCGTCCACCCGATCGAGGATGCGGGTGACCGCGCCGGTCACGGGATCGATCCGTTCGATCCGACTATCATAGCCGCTCGTCTTGAACCCATCGGAGATGGTCCGGTCGCCGTCATGCGACCACTTCATCGCACCGCCATTGTTGGCGACGTAGATACTGCCGTCCGGCGCTAGCGCGAGCCCATTCGGCGCCCCGCCCGTTTCGGCGAACACCGACATCTTGCCGCCGGCGACACGGCGCACGACACCGCCCTTGAGGTCGCCGAACAGGAGCGTGCCGTCTGGCAGCGCCAGTGGCGCTTCGGGAAAGCCGACGTCACTCGCGACGGGCTCGAAGGTGAGCTGGATGGTGGGCATTGCGCTGATCCGAACGTGAAGGTCGCGGATCAAAGCAACGAGCCGTAGAGCTTGTTGCGTGAGCTAAATTGCACGCCTCGTTGAGCGCAGCTTCGGCATCCCTTGCCTATATCAGTTGTTGAGCCGGCAGAACACCCTGTTCGCCCCCAAGCAATCCCGGAGTAAGATCATGGCAAATGGCAAGCGCATCGCCGTTACCGGCGCCCTCGGCAAGATCGGCACCGTCCTCGTCCCCTATCTGCGCGACAAGGGCTACGAAGTTTTCTTGATCGACGACAAGGAGCCGTCCGATCCGAAAGAGTCGGCGATGGTCGCCGACCTGACGGATTTCGGCCAGGCGCTCGACGCACTGTCGTCGATCGGCGAGGATACCTACGCTCGCGCCGAGCCCAAGGCCTTCGACGCCATCGTCCACCTGGCGAGTATGCCGCATCCGCGCATGAAGCCGGACGCTGAAGAGCTGCGCATCAACATGATGGCGACTTACAACGTGTTTGAGTCAGCGCGCCGGCTCGGCATCAAGAACGTCATCTGGACCGCCAGCGAGGTCGGCACCGGCGTCCCCTACGACAAGACCGACGCGCCCTATGTGCCGGTCGACGAAGATTATCCGATGCGCGGCTACAACGTCTATTCGCTGACCAAGGTGCTCGGCGAGGAGATGGCGCGCCAGTTCTGCCTCAACGATCCCGAGATGCGGATCACCTGCCTGCGTCTCTCCAACGTCATGAACCCCGAGGAGTATGAGGGTTTCGAGGAGTGGCAGGACGACGCTACCAAGCGCCTCTGGAATTTCTGGACGTACATCGACAATCGCGATGTCGCCCAATCTGTCGCGCTGGCGATCGAATACGACGTGCGTGGCAAGGACGAGTTCTTCATCACTAACGACGAGACGGTGATGCGCACCCCTACGGCCGAGCTGCTCGACAAGCATTTCCCCAACATCGAGCGTCGCAAGGAGTTCAGCGGCAACGAGGTGGTCATCTCGAACGCGAAGGCCAAGCGCGTGCTCGGCTTCCAGCCACAGCATCGCTGGACCGACAAGAAGTAAGCCCGATGGCGCGGAAGCCCCTCATCATCGAAGCTCGGATCAACGAGTATACGCCGCGTGAGCAGAACGGGCATATCCCGTTCTCGCCAGCGGAGATCGGCGATGCCGCCGCGCGCGCCCACGAGGCCGGTGCCAGCATCATCCATTTCCACGCGCGTCACGGCGACGGCTCACCAGATCACCGGGCGGAGACCTATGCGGAGGCGATCCGCGCCATTCGTTCGCGGTGCGACGTGTTGGTCTATCCGACCCTCGGACAGATCACGGCGGGCGGAACCGACAAGGATCGGATTGCTCATATCGAGACGCTGGCGGCCGATCCCGCCACGCGCCCCGACATCGCGCCGGTCGATACCGGCAGCACCAACATCGACCGGTTCCGGGACGGCGCGTTCCGCACCGGCGACCGGACCTACGTCAACCATACCGAGACGCTGCGGTTCTTCGCCGACCGCCTCCGCTCAATCGGCGTCAAGCCGCAGTTCGTCAGTTGGGCTGTACCTTTCACCCGCATGTTCGAGGCGTTGCGCGAAATGGAATTGGTCGACGCGCCAGCGTGGCTGCTCTTCGAGCTGACCGACAGCGGCATCCTCGGCGGTCATCCCGGGACCATCGCTGGCCTCGACGCGCACCTGCGCTTCCTGCCCGAAGGACTGCTCGAATGGTCGGTCTCGAACAAGATCGGCAATGTCACCAGCCAGGCGGCGCTCGCGATCGAGCGTGGCGGGCACGTCTCGGCAGGGTTGGGCGACTATGGTTGGCCCGAACTTGGCCACCCCGACAACGGCGCCGTCGTTGGCTTCATCGCGCACCTCGCCAGCGCAATGGGCCGCGAGGTCGCGACCACAGCGCAGACCAGGGAGCTGTTAGGTCTATGACACAGGACAAAGTCATCGCAGCCCCACACGGGCTTGCGCTCGCGCAGATTGCGCTTGGTCTCGGCGGCCTCTTCATCGGCACCGGCGAGTTCGCCGCTATGGGGCTGCTGCCCAGCATGGCGCAGTCCGCCGGCGTCTCGATCCCACAGGCGGGCAACCTCATCAGCGCCTACGCGCTCGGTGTCGTGGTCGGCGCGCCGGCGCTCGCCATCGCCACTGCGCGAATGGAGAAGCGCAACCTTCTCCTCCTGCTCGCCGCGATCGTGTTGGTAGGCAACCTCGCCTCCGCGCTTGCGCCCGGCTTCCTCAGCATCGCTGCCGCGCGCTTCGTTGCCGGACTTCCGCACGGCGCCTACTACGGCACCGCCTCGATCGTCGCGGCCGCTATGGTGCCGCCCACGCAGCGTGCTCAGGCGATCGGCCGGGTCATGCTGGGGCTTGCTGCCGCCAACCTGATCGGCGTGCCACTGACGACGTGGCTCGGACAGAGCTTCGGCTGGCGCTCCGCCTTCGGGCTAGTCGCCGTGGGCGGCGTGCTGCTGGTCGTCATGTTGCGCATCCTCATTCCGACGATCGCGGCCGAAAAGGACGCCAGTCCGCTGCGCGAGTTGTCGGCATTCCGCAGCCTCCAGATTTGGCTTACGCTCGGCGTCGCCACGATCGGTTTCGGCGGCATGTTCGCGGTCTATAGCTACATCACCCCGACGCTTGTCGAGGAGACCGGCGTCGGTCAGGCCACTGTCCCCTGGTTCCTCGCGCTGTGGGGACTTGGTATGGTCGTCGGCAACATCGCCGGCGGTTGGCTTGCTGATCGCGCACTGATCCCGTCGATCTTCGCGATCATCGTCTGGAACGTCGTGTTCCTCGTGCTCTTCTTCCTCGCCGCACACGGTCCGATCATGGCCGGCGCCTCGCTGTTCATGATCGGCATCGGCTTCGCGCTGGTCCCCGCGCTTCAGGCGAGGCTGATGGACGTCGCCCGTCAGGCGCAGTCGCTCGCTGCCGCGATGAACCACTCCGCCTTCAACTTATCCAACGCGATCGGCGCGTGGACGGGAGGGCTCGCCATTGCGGCCGGCTTCGGATGGGCCTCGACCGGGCTTGTCGGCGCAGCTCTCGCGGCGGGAGGCCTCGCGATCATGGTGGTGTCGGCGCTGCTGCTGCGGCGAGCCGCCTCAACTCAGGAGCTGAAAGCATGAAACCGCATGTCATCTGCCACATGATGAGTCCGCTCGACGGCCAGCTCGTCGTCGACAAGTGGAGCCCATCGACCGGACGTTCGTCGGACGACCTAGTCGCCGAGTACGACCGCGTCCACGACGAGTTGGAGTGTGACGCCTGGATCGCCGGCCGCGCGGTTGGCGAGGAGTTCGCCGATGGCGAGCCGCACCCGCCGAGCGATCCCGGCGAGGTCCAGCGCCCCGTCCACGTCGCGCGTGCCGGTGCCGACGAGTATGCGATCCTGATCGACGAGGGCGGCAAGCTCCATTGGGGCGGCCCGGAGACCTATGGCGCGCCGATCATCATGGTGCTCGGCCACGACGTAGGGGATGCGCACCTCGCCGAGTTGGCTGCCGACGGCATCTCCTACATCGTCGCCGACGGCGACACGATCGATCTCGCCGCGGTGCTGAACACTCTGGGGGATCGCTTCGGGATCAAGCGTCTGTTGCTGGAGGGAGGTGGCCGCACCAACGGCACCTTCTTCAAGGCCGGGCTCGTCGACGAGGTCAGCCTGCTCATCTTTCCCGCGATCGGCGGGCGCAGCGGCAGCCCGACGCTGTTCGAGGCCGGCGACGACGGCCTCGCCGACCATGTCCGTCTGTCAATGAGCGCCAACGAGATGCGCCGGAACGGCGTCGTCCATCTTCGCTACGCCGTCTCCTACGCCTGACCTACGAAAGCGGGCAAGGACCGTGTCGTGTCGGGCAAGCCCGGCAGCAAGTTCATCGGCCGCGTCGTCAACAATCTCCTTCCCGATACCGTCAAGGCCGCCCTCCACGCGGGCGGCGCCGAGCCGGGCGCCGGGCTGAAGGAATGAAGGAAAATATTACCATGAGCGACGACATCCTCTCCCCCGGCCGCGTCGCGGTCGTCACCGGCGCCGCAGTCGGCATCGGTGCGGCCGCTGCCCGTCACTTTTCAGCGCTGGGTATGCGCCTGTGCCTGTTCGACCGCGACGGTGATGCACTCGCGGCGCTCGTCCACGATCTCGATCGCGACGACGACGTGCGTACCGTCATTGGCGACGTCACTGATTACGATGCACTCCAGACACTGAGCGACAACGCCTATGACGCCTTCGGTGATGTTGCCTTGCTCCTCAACAACGCCGGCATCCACGACGGTGCCGGGCCTTGGAGCGATCTGCCGGCGTGGCGCCGCCAGATAGACGTCAACTTCTTCTCGCTCGTTGCCGCGCAGACAATCTTCGTGCCGCGGATGCTGGCGCAGCAGGGGCGATCGGCGGTCGTCAACCTGGGGTCGAAAGAGGGGATCACCACGCCGCCGGGCAACGCAGCCTATTCGGTCGCGAAAGCGGGAGTAAAGGTGCTGACCGAACAACTCGCGCACGAACTCCGCGAAGTGGCGGGCGACAAGGTGACCGCGCATCTGTTCGTGCCAGGCTATACTTGGACGCCGATGAACGCCGCCCTAAAGCCGGCGGGCAGCGGCAAGCCCGACGAGGCCTGGACCGCAGAACAACTGCTCGCTCATTTCGACCAGCGGTTCCGCCATGGCGACTTCTACATCCTGTGTCCCGACAATGCCGTCACCCCGGCGATCGACGCAAAGCGAATTCGCTGGGCGGCCGACGACATCGTCGAAAACCGCCCGGCGCTGTCGCGCTGGCACCCCGACTGGTCGGAGCGCTTCACCAGCTACATGCGCGACGCCTGACCTGCATCAAACGATAGAAATGGACTATTTATCATGACCAACCGACTGAAAAACGCCGTTACGATCATCACCGGTGCTGCTTCGGGTATCGGTGCCGCCTCTGCTCGCCGGCTCGGCACGGCGGGGGCTCGCCTTGTTCTTGCCGACCTCGATCAGAGACAGCTGGACGCGCTGGTCGCCGAAATCCGGGAGAGTGGCGGGGAGGCGATCGGCAGGGTCACCGACGTGACCGATTATGCTCAGGTCGAAGCGCTGGTCGCGGCGGGCGAGGAAGCGTTCGGACCTATCGACATCCTCGTCAACAATGCCGGGCTGATGCTCTTCTCCTACTGGAAGGATCGCGCGCTGGCCGACTGGGACAAGATGATCGACGTAAACCTGCGCGGCTATCTCCACGGTATCGCCGCGGTGCTCCCGGGGATGCTGGAGCGCAAGGCCGGGCGCATCCTGAACATGGATTCGGTGGCCGGACACCGCGCGGGTGAGGCGGGGGGCGTCTATTCCGCGACCAAGTTCTTCGTGCAGGGCATGACCGAAAGTTTGCGCAAGGAAGTGGGCGTGTCGCACGGCATCCAGGTCGGCATGGTCAGCCCCGGGGTTATCGACACCGGATGGCCCGACAAGCTGCGCGACGGCCCGGCGAAGGATGTCGCGATCGAACTGGCGAAGAACGCGATCAAGCCCGAGGCCGTTGCCGAAGCGGTCGCCTTCGCGCTGAACCAGCCCAAGGGGGTGGCAATCAACGAGGTGATCGTGGCGCCCGTCGGCCAGCCTTGGTGAGCCGACGCCTACCCCGCACACCGTATCAGGAACGATCATGACCGGCCAGTCTGCCCATACCGATCTATTCTCTCCGACACGCCTCGGCGCGCTCGACCTTGTCAATCGGATCGTCATGGCGCCGCTTACCCGCAGCCGTGCGAACGACGACGGTGTCGTTGGCGCGCTTCAAGCCACCTATTATGCCCAGCGCGCTTCGGCGGGGTTGATCGTGGCCGAGGCCACCAACATCTCGCCGCAGGCCCGCGGCTATGCGCGTACTCCAGGCATCTGGAGCGACGAGCAGGTCGCGGGATGGAGGCTGGTGACCGATGCCGTTCATGCCGCGGGCGGACGGATCGTGTTGCAGCTATGGCACGTCGGCCGGTTCAGCCACAACGACCTGCAACCGGACAGGCAGCCGCCGGTCGCACCGTCGGCGGTTCGCGCCGCCGGTCAAACCTATACCAACGACGGCATGGTGGACGTATCCATGCCACGGGCACTCGATACCGAGGAGATCCCGGCCGTGGTGGCGGACTATGTACATGCTGCGCAAAACGCAAAGCGTGCGGGGTTCGACGGGGTCGAGGTGCATTCCGCCAACTGCTATCTGCTCGATCAATTCATCCGCGATAGCAGCAACCGCCGTACCGATCGCTACGGCGGGTCAATTGAGAATCGCACCCGTCTTACCTTGGAGGTGGTCGAGGCAGTGACGTCGGTCTGGGGCGGCGACCGGGTCGGCATTCGGCTGTCCCCTACGACGACGCAAGTTGGCGATACCCCGCTAGATAGCGATGTCATAGCCACCTACGGCCATTTGATCCGCTCGCTGAACCGCTTCGGCCTCGCCTATCTCCATTTCGTGGAAGGCGTGACCGGCGTCGATCGCGACGCGGTGTCGGGGATCGATCTGGACGCGCTTCGGTCCGAATTCGAGGGACCGTATATCGGCAACAACGGCTACGACCTCGACCTCGCGCTCGCGCGTCGTGCAGCGGGGAAGGTCGATGCGGTCGCGTTCGGGCGGCCGTTCATCGGCAATCCAGATCTCGTCGAACGGCTACGTACCGGTGCCGATCTGGTCGATGCGCCCAAGGACGCCTATTATGGCGGCGGGGCCAAGGGCTACACCGACTGGCCGATGGCGGGTCAACATGGTTGAGCGCCGCGCGAAGGCCGCGCGCCGGGCCCGGATGCTGGCCTTTTCCGTGCTGCTGGCGATGCTGGCGTCCGTCAACGTGCCCGCCAGCGCACAGGTCATCGGATCGAACGGTGAGCCGGTGAAGGGCCGACGCGCGCCCGACACCGCCGTGCGGATTGGCCAGCCGCTCCCGCGTAACGAGCCGATCGCGCCCGATCAGCGGTCCGCTTTCCCCGGGCAGACCCGTGCGCCGGCGGTCGTCACGCGGACGCCGATCGATGCTAAGGTGGTGACGCGTACTCTCGCCTACCCCTGGGGTCTCGCCTTCATGGGCGATGGACGCGCGATCGTGACCGAGAAGCCCGGCACGATGCGCGTGATCGATCTTGCGTCGGGTACGATCGTCAGCGGCGTGCTGGGGGTGCCGCGTGTCGTCTACGGCAGCGATGCGGGATTGCTCGATATCGTCACCGACCCCCGCTTCGCCACCAACGGACGCATCTATTTCACCTATGTGGAGCCGCGCGGCGAGGGTGAGAGCGGCATTGTAGTCGCGAGAGCGCGCCTCAAGTTCGAGGATGCGCAAAGCGGCCCGGACTATAGCTTGGAAGACGTCACCACGCTCTTGCGCGTCGCTCCGGGGATCAACGGCCAGAAGCACTTCGGCTCGCGGCTGGCCTTCGATCGCGATGGATATCTTTACGTATCCCTCGCCGAACGCTTCTACTCACCTTATCGGGACGAGGCGCAATCGCTGTATAGCTGGCTCGGCAAGATCCTCCGCGTCGACACCGATGGCAAGCCGGCGCCGGGTAATCCCTACGCTACCAATCAGAATGCCGAGAACAGCACACGCCCGGAAATCTGGAGCTACGGCCAGCGCAACCCGCAGGGGTTGGCCTTTCATCCCGAGACGGGTGACCTTTGGAACGGCGAGCATGGTCCCCAAGGCGGCGACGAGATCAACCTGATCCGCCGCGGCGCCAACTATGGCTGGCCGCTCGTCGCCTATGGCACCAATTACGACGGCACACCGATCCATGGCGGACGGTCGCGGCTCGAGGGTACCGAGCAGCCGCGCTATTACTGGGACCCGGCGATCGGGCCGGGAGGGATGGGCTTTTACAGCGGCAGCCTCATCCCCGAATGGAAGAACAATCTCTTCGTCGCCGCGCTCGCCGGGGAGCATCTTGCCCGTCTGGTCATCCGAGGGGACAAGGTCGTCGGCGAAGAGCGGCTGCTGCAGGATCAGCATCAGCGCATTCGCGATGCAAAAACGGGGCCCGACGGTGCGCTCTGGGTCATCACCGACGAGGCGGATGGGCGATTGATAAGGCTCGCGCCGCGGACCGGTGCCGTCAACTGACGGCCGAACCATCGGCAGCACTTCAGATGGAAAGGATGACGGCATGACGAATACCCGCCCTCTAGCGATGGTGACGGGGGGCTCGTCGGGGATCGGCCTCGAACTTGCCCGCCAGTTCGCCGAGCATGGCTATGACGTCGCCATCACGGGATCGAGCAGCAAGGTCGATAACGCCGCACGCTCGCTGCGCGAGCTTGGCGTCGAGGCCTACCCCTACCAGGCCGACGCCGCGACCTACGAAGGCGTCGAGGGTTTCTGGACCTTCGTCCGCGACCTCGGGCGTCCCGTCGAAGCGGCTGCACTCAATGTCGGGATCGGCATCGGAGGCGCGTTCGTCGATAACGCGCTGGAGGACGAGTTTCGCTTGATCGCGATCAACGTCACCGGAACGGTGCATCTCGCCAAGCGCGTCGTACAGCACATGGTCCCCAACGGCTCCGGTCGCATCCTCATCACGTCGTCGGTGTCGGCGACACAGCCGACGCCGTATGAGACGACCTACGGGCCGTCCAAGGCTTTTGGCTATATGTTCGCAGAGTCTCTCCGAGAGGAATTGCGGGGCACCGGCGTTACCGTCACCGCACTGTTGCCTGGCGCTACCGATAGCCAGTTTCATGAGAATGCCGGCTTGGCCGGCAGCGTGATCGGTCTCAGCAAGAAGAACGATAAGCGAGACGTAGCCCGGGAAGGTTTCGATGCACTAATGGCTGATAAGGATCATGTTGTCGGCGGCGATGACCAAACCAAGCAGGTCGTGATTGACAATCGCACGACCTCTGAGCCGGTAAAAGCCGCTCGGCACGCGATAAATATGAAGCCTCCGCGACCGCAATAGGCATTTGGCGCACGCAGACGCGATGCAGAGAAGGCAGCGCTCAAGGATGTATTCTCCCTAGTGTATGCATGTCAACGAGCGGCGCTAAGGGCAGGGCTCGTTGATGGAAAGATAAGCGCCGTTCAGCTCTTAGTACCGAAATGATTCCAATGAGGCCACGGCGCTTGTCGTATCTGGGCTGCGGTCGCCGAGGTGGCTACAGCTCTTCAGGTGTGTCGTTCGAAAGGGCTGCTGCGCCGGAGTCGTTCTTTAACTCGCTCCGTGTTCATAACTTAGCTCAGGAGGTTGATGTCGTCTCTCGCGCGTCCGATCAGGTGGCCTACATCCTTTCTTGAACTCTCATGCTCATAGCCGTGCGATGCGTCCTTGCGCCGTCGCGTCAATCATGGTGGTCGTCGGATTCGGGTGCATTCCGCTGATCAAGCCCGTGCCGGTTGGTGAAGACAATGCCGCTTTGCGTCCGCCGTGATCACCCGCAACTTCTCAAGGCTACAGAAAAGAGGGCCTAGCAACTATACCTAACTAGCTGTTACCTAAACAGGGCGTTCATTGGACCATTCTAGTAAAGCATTCGTCAGATAGTAGCAATAGTATCGATAGATGCTGACCCTATTCACACGCCCGTCGGTGAAAGCGCGCTATCAACCTGCTCTCCTCTAAGCCGGTTAATCGAGCACTCTCGTTCAATAATGTTGACCGCGAGCGGCTTTGCGGTTATGTTACAACATAACGTGATTCGGGGCGAGCCGGGATTGCGCGTTATGCAATGCCTGGGGGGCGAATGAACGTTTCTAATGATCGACGGGTGAATCGTCGCTTTTGCGCGATAAGCAGGCTTGGTCCTTGGTGGCGCCGTGCCGTGCTGCTGGGGATCGTCGGGTGGAATCCCGTCGCCTACGCACAGGACGTGGCATCGGCGGCGTCGCAGGACGAGCAGGCGACGGACATCATCGTGACCGGAACGGCGGACCGTCAGTTGCTGCTGGACGCCCGAAGCGAGACGGGTAGCCGGTTGGGGCTGACGGTACGTGAAACGCCCGCGATCGTGGACATTCTGTCGCAGGAGTTGATGCAGGAACGTGGGCTGCGCACGACCGTCGAGGCGTTGAACGCCACGCCGGGTGCCACATCGGGCGAACTGGCGAGCAGCCCCGGGCAGATGTCGATGCGCGGCTTCACGGCCGGCGCGGTGTCGCTGCTTTGGGACGGCGTCCGCCAGACTAATTCGGCGCTCATCATCCGCAATCTGGACAGTTGGAGCTTCGACCGGATCGAGGTGCTGAAGGGACCGGCGGGCGTCCTGTACGGCGAGGGATCCTTGGCCGGTGCGGTCAATCTGGTGCCGAAGAAGCCGCGGTTCGGCGGCGATGCCTACGCCGCGACGGTCGGCTATGGCAGCTTCGATACGTTGCGCGCCGGCGTCGATGCGAACGTCGTCCTGAGCGACAAGGTCGCGGTGCGTGGCGTCGCCAGCGCCAACCGGACGGGCGGTTTCATCGATGATACCGATGCGCGCTTCCTGGCGGCGACGCTGGCGGTGACGCTGAAGCCGGTCGAGCGACTGTCGATCGAACTGGCGGGCGACTATCTGGAGGACCGCTACGGCACGGCCTATTGGGGTACGCCGCTGGTGCCGCGCAGCATCGCGCGTGATCCCAGCGATCTGGTGAGAACGACGGACGGCTTTGTCCTCGATCGCGCGATCCGCAACCGCAATTACAACGTTACCAACGCGGATCAGGGGTCGGAAACGTGGTGGGCGCGCTCACGGGTCGCTTACGAGTTTTCGGACGCGCTGCGCTTCACCAACGAGCTCAGCTACTATCATGCCGACCGGCGTTTCCGGAACTCGGAAGTCTACACCTTCGCCACGCCCAGCGCTGCTTTCCCGAACGGATCGTTCCGGCGCGGCACGACCAGGATCGACCACCATCATCGTTTCGTCGTTGAACGCGCGGTGCTGGCAAGCGATATCGAGATCGGCGGCCACCGTAATCGCTTTTCGATCGGTGGCGAATATAGCGACAGCGATCTGGCGGTGCCGCGCCGCTTCGGCTCGACCACCGCGGTCGACATTTTCGATCCGGCGCGCGGCGTGCTGTCGCTGGCCGAGACGGCAGCAAACTTTCCGGATGGCCGCGCCAATTTCGGCTCCAGTACCGTCATCAAGTCGATCTTTGCCGAGGAAGCGTTCAATCTGACCCCGCGCCTGCTGCTGGTCGGCGGCATCCGCTACGACGACATCGCGCTGGATCGCAGCGTCGACGATCTCAATGCCGGACGATCCTCGGCGTTTTCGAAGTCGTGGAATCCGGTGTCGTGGCGGGCAGGTGCCGTCTTCGATCTTGCCCCCAAAACGCAGGTCTTCGCGCAATACAGCTATGCCGTGGCGCCTGTGGGTAGCCTGGCCTTGCTGTCGCTGGCCAATGCGTCGTTCGACCTGACGACCGGGCGATCGGTAGAGGGCGGGGTGAAGACAACGCTGTTCGGGGATCGGCTGGACTTGACCGCAGCCGGATACTGGATCGAGCAGGACGGCATCGTCACGCGCGATCCCGCCAACACGAGCATCGCCGTGCAGGGCGGCCGCCAGTCGTCGCGCGGTGTCGAGCTGTCTGCGTCGGGTGCCGTGACGCGGCAGTTCCGTCTCGACGCCAATCTGGCGATCCTCGACGCGCGCTTCGACGTGCTGCGCGAGGCGGGCGGTGACCGTGCCGGTAACACGCCGCCGGTCGTGCCGGAACGGGTGGCGAGCGTGTTCGGCATCTACCGCCTCGACGCGCTGCCGATCTCCGTGAGCGGCGGCGCACGGTACATGAGCCATTTTTTCACCGATAATGCCAACAGCGTACGCGTCCGCGGTAGCACCGTGTTCGATGCGGCGATCGCGTGGCGGCTGCGGTATGGCGACGTGACATTGCGCGGGCGCAATCTGACCGACCGGCTCTATGCCAATTGGTTCGGCGGATCGGCCCGGCAACTGACGCTGGGTGCGCCACGCAGCGTCGACATCAGCTTCACGGCGCGTCTTTGACATGACGGACCCGGCCGCCCTGCGCCTCGACGGCGTATCGCTCGCGTTCAGCGGGAATCCCGCGCTGAATGGTCTGTCGCTGACGCTCGCAGCGGGTGAGGTCTACGCTTTGCTCGGCCCAAACGGTGCCGGCAAGACGACGACGATCAACCTGATCCTCGGCTTCATTGCACCCGACGCGGGCAGCATTGCGGTCGACGGCGTGGATGCGCTGGCCGATCCGCTCGCGGCCCGTGCACGGACCGCCTACCTGCCCGAAACGGTAATGCTCCATCCGGCGCTGACCGCGACCGAGAACCTGCGCTACTTCGCGCTGCTCGCCGGGCGCAAGGTCGATGTGGCGCAGGCGGGGTCGCTGCTGGACGCCGCCGGATTGCAGCGCGAGGCGCACGGGCGGCGGGCCGGTGGCTTCTCCAAGGGAATGCGCCAGAAGGTCGGCGTGGCCATCGCGCTAGCGAAGGAGGCGCGGCTGTTGCTGCTCGACGAGCCGACTTCCGGGCTCGACGCATCGGCCGCCAACGACCTGTCCGCAACGATCCGCGCCGCCTCGGCGCGCGGGATCGCGGTGCTGATGGCGACGCACGACCTGTTCCGCGTCCATGACGTCGCCGCACGGCTCGGCATCCTCCGCGCAGGGCGGCTCGTCGACGAACGTGAGACGTCCAGCCTGACCCCGCCGCTGCTGGAACGCCTGTATCTGGACGCGCTGGCGGGATGATCCTCTCGCTGGCCCGCTACGAACTGGCGATGCTGTGGCGGGAACGCCGCGCGATGCTGGCGCTCGTTACCCTCGCTTCGCTCGTGCTGCTGGCCTTTGCGGGTGTCGCGACCGATGCGGCACGGACCGACGCACAGCAGCACGCAGCCGGTGCGGCGGAACGTGACCGGTGGCTAGGGCAGGGGAGCAAGGATCCGCATAGCGCCGCGCATTATGCGGTCTATGCGTTCAAGCCGTCTCCCGCCTTGGCACCGCTCGATCCCGGCGTCGGCGGCTTTGTCGGGCAGGCGGTATGGCTGGAGGCGCACCACCAGAACGACTTGCTGCACCGATCACAGCAGGATGCCTCGCCGCTCCAGCGTGCCGGGATGGCGGACCCCGCCGCATTGATCATCACTTTCGCGCCGTTGGTGATCTTCCTGCTGGCCTTTGCGGCGGTGGCGGAGGAACGTGAGCGTGGAACGTTGCGGCTGGCGCTGGGCGCGGCGACGCGTCCCGGCCGGATCGTCGTCGCCAAGCTGCTGGCGGTGGTGGGTAGTGGCGTGGTGGCGTTGGTCGTGCCGGTGACGATCGCAATGGCGGGCGTGGCGGCATTTCACAGCGCGCTGGACGGCGATGCGATACTGCGGTTGCTGTCATGGGCGACCGTCATGTCGGTCTATGTCGCGATCGTCGGCGCGATCGGGCTGGCGGTGGCGATGACCTGCGGGTCGGCCCGGATCGGGCTGGCCGCGCTGTTCGGCCTGTGGATCCTGTTCGCGCTGGCCGTGCCGCGTCTTGCCAGCGGCGTCGCCGATGATCTGCGCTCGCTGCCATCGACGCAGAGCGTTCGCCAGGCGATCGACGCGGCGGCTCCGGCCTATTGGTCGGCCGAGCAGGGCGCGCGACACAAAGTGGAACTGCTCGGCCGCTACCGCGTGGCGCGCGTCGAGGACATTCCGAACTACCGCATGGCCGAACTCGATCTGGTGGAACGGCACAGTCACGCGGTTTTCGACCGTGTCTTAGGCGGCTTCTATGCGCGAGTGGCCGCGCAGGACCGTCTGTTCGGTCTCTTGGGCATCGCATCGCCGACGATCGCGATGCAGCGTCTGTCGCCGGCGCTGGCGGGCACCGACTTCGACCAGCATCGCGCCTTCATCGATCAGGCGGAGCGTTACCGGCGCGCGCTGGTCGACCGGATGAACGCGGACGGCATGGCGCATGCCGTGAAGCCGGGGGAGGCGGCGCATACCGCGGACATTTCGCTGTGGTCCAGCATCCCGGCGTTCGCGTTCGTGCCGCCTGCTTTGCCCAGCATGGCCGCCACGCTGGCGGTGCCGCTCGCCGCGCTGCTTGGCTGGGCGCTGCTCGCGGGGACGTTGCTGTGGATCGCCACACGGAGGCTGAAGCCGTGACCGGTGCCTCGTTCGGAACCCTGTTCACCTGGGAGTGGCGTCGTGTCGTCGTCACGCCGCTGTTCTGGTTGATCCAGGGTGCGCTGGTTGCCAGCATGATCTGGGCGGCCCTCGACACCGGCGCGCTCCACCGCAGGCAGGACGCGGCGATCGCCCGCGCGCTGGTCGCCGACGCCGCGCATCGGGCCAGCGTACGGCAACGGTTCGACGCCTATCGCGCGCCCGTCACGCCTGCCGCTCCGGCGGTGCCCTATTGGCAGGATCCGAGCGATGTGGCCGGGTTCAGCCAGTATTTCGTCGCGCCGCCCGCCACGAAGCCGCATCTGCCATTGTCGCCGCTTGCGGTCGGAACCAGCGACCTTGCGCCGACGCGCATGGAGGTGAAGCTGGCTACGCCGTTCGGCATTGATGAACGCTACGATTTCGAGAATCCACGCGGGCTGGCACTCGGACGCTTCGATCTCGCATTCGTGCTGGCGCTCCTGCTGCCGTTGGCGTTGATCCTGCAGCATGGCCTGCTCGTCACGTTCGAGCGCGACCGTGGCATGTTAAGACTGGTGGCGGCGCAGGCGACGGCGCCGCGCGTCTGGCTGGCGGCGCGCGTGGCGGCGATCACCGCTTGGGCGGTGCCGATGACGCTGATCGGTCTCGTCGTGGCACTGGCCATCGCAGGTGCGAAGCTGGGGTCGGCGGTCGGGGAACTCGCGGCGGCATTGCTGCTCGTCGTCGCCTATATGGCGTTCTGGACCGGCATCGCGCTGCTTGTCCTGTCACGGCTGCCAGGCGCGGCGGCCGCTTTGGGTACGCTGGCCGCGATCTGGGCGGTTGTGACGCTCGGCGTGCCGTTGATCGCGAGCGCGGTCGTATCGAACGTTGTGCCAGCTCCGTCCACCGGTGCGTGGATCGATGCGCAGCGCCGCGTGGCCGACGCGATCCAGCGTGACCGCGACCGGATCATCGCGCAGGCGGTGGCGGCCCGGCCCGACCTGTCGGGGATCGCCAGTCGGATCGCCACACTGGATCACGCCACCCGCCTGACCTTTCTGGTGCCCGAAACCGAGCGCCGGCTTGCCGCCCGGCACGATGAGCGTGCGGCCTATGCGGGGGATCAAGCAGCGTGGGCGACGGCAATCGGCTATATCGCACCGCCGCTCGGGCTGACGCAGGCGCTGGCGACGCTGGCCGGGACCGATGGTGCCAGGCACCGTGCGTTCGAGGCGCAGGTGCGCGCGTACCAGCTTGACCTGCGCCGGTCGCTCTATCCGCTCGTACAGCGCGAGGCGGTCGATCCCACGCCACGCGGAGCGTCGCGCGGAAAGTACAGCCTGTCGAACACGGACATCATCCCGGCGTTCGCCATGACGGATGTGCCGTCGCGCCATCGCCCGGCTACGGTGCTGCCGTTCGTCGCGTGGCTATTGTTGGCGGGACTGTTCCTTGGCGGTGTCGGACTTCGCCGCGCCGATCGGTGGGCGCTGTGAGGCGCCTGATCCTTCCTGTTGCGCTGGTCGTTGCCGCCCCGGCAGCAGCGCAGCGGGCCGCCGACAATGCAGTGACCGCTGCGGAAGATGCGTTCGGCACGTCGATCGGCAACGAGACGATCGGGTTGTACGGCCCCAGTCAGGTGCGCGGCTTCTCGCCGGTCGCAGCGGGCAACGTGCGCATCGAGGGAGTCTATATCGACCGGCAGGGCGCGATCCCGCAGCGGCTCGTCTCGGGCTCGACGATACGGGTCGGCCTGTCGGCGCAAGGTTACCTCTTTCCGGCACCGACTGGTATCGTCGATTACAAGCTGCGCGGCGTGGGTGACCGGCCGCTGGTCAGCGTCGTTGCCGGCAGCTTCGCTTATGGCGCACCGACCTTCGAAGTGGATGCGCAACTGCCGATCGCGGGACGCACGCTGGGGGTGGCGGCGGGCGCTTCTTGGGCGCACGAGCAATATTACGACGGCTCCGACGCGCACTACATTCGTGCCGCGCTGATCCCGCGCTGGCGACCGCGTGACGGGATCGAGGTCGTTCCATTCTATTCGATCTCGCTCGGTCGCGACGAGCAGGTCGCCCCGACCGTCATCGCCGCCGGCAACGTGGTTCCGCCAGAGGCACCGCGGCGGCGCTATTTCGGACAGCAATGGGCGAACAAGGACACGCGCAGCATCAACACCGGCGTCATCGCCAAGGCGCGGCTCGGCAGCGACTGGTCGATCACGGCGGGTGGTTTCCGCTCGATCTTCGTCAACGAACGTAACTTCGCCGAACTGTTCACGGATACAACGGCGGACGGCACGACGACCGAACGGGTGATCGCCGATCCGGGCCAGCGCTATGCCTCCACCAGCGGCGAAGTCCGCGTCAGCCGCAGCATGATCGACGGACCGCGGCTGCATACGCTGCATACCACTATCAGGGCGCGCTCGCTGGACAGCTTCTATGGCGGGGCGGCACCGGCGCTCGACCTCGAACCGCGCGAACTCGGCGTACTGGTTCCGGTCGCGCCGCCTGTCGATCTGCGCTTCGGTTCCCGTACCCATGATCGCGTCCGCCAGACGACGGTCGGCGTCGCCTATGAGGGGCGATGGAAGGGCGTGGGGGAAGTCGGCATCGGCATCCAGCGCGCCGATTACAGCAAGACGATCGATCAGCCCGGCCTGCCACGCACCGGCACGATTGATCGGCCCTGGCTGCTCAATGCCAGCGCCGCCACCACGATCACCGACCGTTTCGCTTTGTACGCGAGCTATACCCGTGGGCTGGAGGAAAGCGGGATCGCGCCGGTCAATGCCGCCAACCGCAACGAAGCCTTGCCCGCGATCCGTACGCGGCAGGTGGACGGCGGGATCCGCTGGGCGTTGCCGGGTGGCATGAAGCTGGTGGCGGGGGTTTTCGATGTCGCGAAGCCCTATTTCAACACCGACGAACGCAACGTCTTCGCCGTGCTTGGCGACGTGCGACACCGTGGTGCCGAGTTCAGCCTGGCCGGCAACCCGACCGACCGGCTGTCGCTGGTCGCGGGTGCCGTGCTGATGCAGCCGCGGGTCACCGGTGCCGCTGTCGACGACGGACGGGTAGGCGCACGTCCGCTCAATCAGCCTGCCCGCACGCTGCGAGGCAATGCCGAATATCGCCCGAGCTTTGCACCCGGCTTCTCGGTCGACCTCGCTGTCGCCAACATCGGCAGCCGCTATGCCTCACGCGACAATATGGTCAGTGTGCCGTCCTATACGCTCGTCGACGTCGGCGCCCGCTATCGGTTCCGCATCGGCGAGGCACCGGCGACGTTGCGCGTGCAGATGCAGAATGTCGGCGACGTGTTCGCCTGGAACGTTGTCGGCAGCAACAGCTATGGCCTGATGGACAAGCGTCGGGTCAGCATCTTCCTGTTGGCGGATTTCTGAGATGTTGGCGGCGCTTCTTCACGAAGCCTGCCGTCCTGGCCGCATCTGCAATCACTATAGCGGCGTGTGCCACGGCACGTTGGGCGAGTTGTTCCAGGGACCGTACGATGACGGCGGGGCAATGCAGATCGCGATTATCTCACTGCCTATCCGCCGTTATAGCTGGGCGCATTTTGAGGTGGGGGCGCCCGGCGACCTAGATGCGGAAACCGCCGACCGTCCACGTTGTCGGCGCGCAATCGAGCTTTTTCAGGCCCATCACGGATGCGTCATGCCCGCCGGCAGCTGGAGCTTCGCCAGCGAACTGCCGCGCGGCAAGGGCATGGCCAGCTCGACCGCCGATATCGTCGCGACGATCCGTTGCCTAGATGCACTGCACGGCACCGACAGCCGCGAGTTGGTGCCCGTCATCCTGCGTGCGATCGAGCGATCCGACAGTGTGTTCCTGACGGAGCATGCGCTTTACCTCAGCGGCGCGCAGCGACTGGTGCGATCTCTGCCCGACAATCCGGGTTTCCACGTCTGCTATCTGGACGACGGGGGTACCATCGACACGGAAGCCGTCACCGACCGGCTGCTCGGTCACTATGAAGCGCATCGCGGCGATTATGCGCGCATCCTCTATACGATGCTGGAGGCGTTCGGGCGGCGTGACCTGATTGCAATCGCCGCAGCCGCGACGCAAAGCTCGGCGTTGGCGCAGAAGGTGACGCCCAAGCGCGCATTTTGCGCTTTAGCGGCGGAGCGCGAGCGGATCGGGGCCGACGGCATCGTGGTCGCCCATACCGGCAGTCTGATCGGCTATCTCTTCGCCGATCGCCCCGATCCCCGGCGGCTGGGTGAACTCGCGGCCTTCTACCGCAGCCTCGGACATCAATGTTCCTGCGTGACGACGGGATTCTGACGATGATGTTCGACCATATCGCCGACGCCATAAAGGCGCCCGCGCTCATCCGGCTTGCCCCGAACCTGTACCTCGCCCGGTTCGAGACGATGAAGGTATATTCGACGCTGGTCGCCGTGAAGACGCTGCTCGATCGCGGTCTTGTACGCCCCGGCGACACGCTGCTCGACAGTTCCAGCGGCATCTACGCCTATGCGTTAGCGCTGGCCTGCCACAAGTTCGGCATGAAGTGTCACATCGTCGGGTCGCAGACCGTCGATCGCACCCTGCTCGTCCAGCTTCAGATTCTCGGCGCGACGGTCGAGCAGGTGCCGGCGCTGGCGACGCTGAAGCTCGACCAGAGCCGGCGGGTCGAGCGGGTCGCGGAACTACTGGCCGCGCATCCCGGCACGCACTGGATGCAGCAGTATCACGACGACATCCATTATCTCGGCTACGAACCGGTGGCCGCGCATATCGCCGCCATGCTCGACGTACGCCGGCTGACGCTGGTGGGGTCGGTCGGGTCGGGCTGCTCTACCGGCGGGTTGATCACAGCATTGCGGTGCCACGACCCGGCGGTCGCGATGATCGGCATCCAGCCGTTCGGCAGCGTCACCTTCGGCAGCGAGCATGTCGCTGACCCCGGCATCATCATCGCCGGCATCGGCAGTTCGATCCCGTTTCGCAACGTACGGCACGAGCTTTACGATGCGATCCACTGGGTATCGTTCGACGCCGGCATGGCTGGGGCCGTGGCCCTGCTGCGTGACCATGGCATCTTCGCCGGACTGTCGAGCGGTTGCACCTATCTGGTCGGGCTGGAAGAGGCGCGGCGGCACCCCGACCGTGACATCCTGCTGATCGCGCCCGATACCGGCCACCGCTACATCGATGCCGTATTCGCGCGTCATGCGGAGGCGACACGGCCCGACGCGCTGGCACCCATCATGATCGAGACGCTGGACGAACTGGCGTTGCCCTGGTCGGCGCTCGCCTGGAACCGCCGGCAGTTAGACGACGTGCGGGGCGCTCCTTTCAAGATTCCCATGAACGAAGGACAGGAACCATGGCGCATCTGTTGATGCTGGAGAGCTGGGTGGGTGGAACAGGTCGGATCTTTCCGCCGGCCATCACCGCGCGCGGGCATCGCTACACGTTCGTGACCCGCAACCGCCATCATTACCGCGACCCGCATACGCGCGAAATCCACCCGGTCATCGATCATGCCGATCATGTGCTGACGACCGAGACGAACGACGTGCCGGCGCTCATCGATTTCCTGCGTGCGCAGCACGCCATCCTGCGGTTCAATGGCGTCGTCACCATCTGCGACTATTACATCGACACGGTCGCGCAGGTCGCGCAGGCGCTTGGCCTACCGCAGGGGTTTTCCTCGAACGTGGCTGCCGAACGGCGCAAGCACTGGGTGCGCGGCGCGATCGATCGCGCCGGACTGCCCAATCCGCGCTTCGGCGCGGTGCATTCGTGGGAGGAAGCCGTCTCGATCGCCGAGGGGATCGGCTATCCGCTCATCCTCAAGCCGTCCGACCTCGCATCCAGCGCCTTCGTTCGGCTGGTGTGCGACGAAGCCGAATTGCGCGCGGCGTTCGACGCGCTGGCCGCCTTTCCGCGCAACTTCCGCGATCAGGCGCGCGAGCCGTTGTGGCTGCTCGAGGCGTTCATGCAAGGCGAGGAAGTCAGCGTCGAGGCCGTGACGTTCGCAGGCGAGACGACGATTCTCGGCATCACCGACAAGAGCATCACGGGCTTTCCGCACTTCATCGAGGACGGACACATGTTCCCTGCCGGCCTCGACGACGCGACGAGCGCGGCGATCACTATGCTGGTCCGCGATGTATTGAAGGCGGTGGGGCATGATCACGGAATCAGCCATACCGAGGTCAAGCTCACGCCGGACGGCCCGCGCATCGTCGAAATCAATCCGCGTCCCGGCGGCAATTATATCGTCGAGCTTGTCGAGCGGGTTACCGGCATCGATCTGATGGCGGTACAGATCGATCTCGCACTCGGTCGGCAGCCCGACTTGACCCACCGGCGTAACGATGTCGGGAGCGCCGCGATCAAATTCCTCGTACCGCCACGTGCGGGTACGATCGAGGTAATCGATCGGCTCGAGACGCTGGACTCGGATCCCGCGATCGCGCGCCATGCGGTGCCACCGATCGCCGGGATCGAAGTTCCGGCTGCGATCGACAACGGCTGCTACCTAGGTCACGTCGTGGCGGTCGATCCTGCCGGAGGCGATGCGCGCAGGCTGGCCGAGGCGGCGGTTGCTCGCCTTGACTTGCGGTACGCCGATGCGGCTGCATCGCAGCCGGGAGTTGGCGCATGACCGCCTCGTTCGAGCCGGCGACTGTCGGTGAGCTGATCCAGGCGGTGCTCGGCGGTGCTTTTGGCATCGATCCGGCTGCCGTGCCGGTCATCGGCGTCTTCTGGGTAGCGCAGAGCACGCGTTTTCCCGGCACCAGTCAGACCTACCGCAACTATTACCTGCTATTCCGTGCCGGGGCCCATTTCGGAGCGTGTTGCGTCGAGCGGACCCAGTTCGACGCGAGCATCGCCGACGAGTTGGCGGGATCGACGATCGCCGATCTGCTTCACGATGCGCGCCTTCCGGTTCGTATCGCAGCGTTGGATGCATATCTCGCCGGTCAGCGGCCGCACGACGCCGACGGACGTGCGCAACGTGTCATGTTGCCCTTCGGCGATCCACCCACGCGTGCGGTCGCCCGCGACGAGGCGATCGTACAGCTTCTGCGGATTGCGCCCGGCACGAAGGTCGGGCTGATCGGTGTCGTCAATCCGCTGGTCGCAGCAATCAAGGCACAAGGGGGTGTGTGCATGCCGTGCGACTTCAACATGGAGCGGACGCAGGACGGACAGCCGGTCGTTGCCGACATGATCGGGGTGCTGGAAGAGGCGGATATGCTGCTCGTAACCGGCATGACCCTGGGCAACGGGTCGTTCGACAGGATCATCGCGGCGGCACGCCGGCGCGACGTTCCTTTGGTCGCCTATGCCCAGACGGGCAGTGCGATCCTTCCACGGTTTCTGGGTCATGGGCTGACCGCCCTGTCCAGCGAGCCGTTCCCCTTCTCGCAGTTCAGTGGTGATCCGACGCCCATCTACCTCTACCGGCACGATCATGGCGGCTGATGCTGTGTCGCTGGACGAGCGGGCGAGGCGGCAAGCGCTCAATGCTTTGCTCGTCTACACGTTCTTCATGGTGGCAGGGTTCACCATGGTAATGCCGCTCGTCGCGGTTCACTTTGTCGATCGGATCGGCATGACCGCGGCAGCGGTTGGTGCGGCCCTTGCGGTTCGGCAGATCACGCAGCAGGGGCTTGCCGTCTTCGGTGGCGCGCTGGCGGACCGGATCGGCAACCGCCCGATGATCGTAGCGGGCGTGTTGCTGCGCGCCCTTGGCTTTGCGGCGCTCGGCTTCGCCACAGATATGCCGACATTATTCGTTGCAATGCTCGTCTCCGCGCTTGGTGGCGCTTTGTTCGAGGCACCGTACCAGGCCGCCATCGCCAGCCTGACCACGGACGCGAACCGAGCACGCTATTACTCGTTCAGCAACACGATCAGCGGGATTGCCACGACCGGCGGGCCCTTGCTGGGGGTAGCGCTGTTACGGTTCGAGTTCCGGATCGTATGCCTTGCGGCAGCAGCGTGTTTCGCCCTCAACGCCGTCGTTGCCTTGTTGCTCCCGCGCATGCCGGTGCCAGCGGAGGCGCCACGTCTGGCTCAGGGCTTCCGACTGGTGTTGCGCAACCGCCCGTTCGTGCTGCTGACGTTGATCATGATGGGCTACTGGTTTGTTTCGGTCCAGATTAACATCACGTTTCCGCTGCTAGTCGTTCGGCTGACCGGCTCGGAAGAGGGTATCGGCGTGATGTTCGCGCTATCCGCCGCAATGACGATCCTGCTCCAATATCCGGCGACGCGCTGGCTCGCACGGCGCTTGGCAACCGAACAGATCCTGTTTGTTGGCTTGGTCCTTATGGCGATCGGCATGTCAGCGCTCGCATTCGTCAACAGTTTTCCAACCTTTCTCGCCTCGGTGGGTATATTCTCCCTCGGCAGCCTACTCACACGCCCGACGCAGCAGGCGATCACCGCCGGCCTCGCTGACAGGAACGCGTTGGGCACGTTTCTAGGCTTCAACTCGTTGGCCTTGGCAGTCGGCGGCGGTATCGGAAATCTCTTCGGCGGCTGGATGTTTGATACTGCCGGCCGAATGGCGACTCCAATGGTCCCGTGGCTAATTTTTGCACTGGTTGCCCTCCTCACCGGCGTCGCCCTTCGTGCGCTTTTGAGGGTCAAGGCCCACCTCCGATAGCCAGAGATGACGATAACGACGGAGCGGAAACGCTTGGCGACCGCTAAAGGCGGGTAGCGACCCGGCGTGGTGGGGTCGTTGTCGTACCTTAGCTGGTATTCGTCAGATGTTTCACGAAGATCGTTTTGCGGCCGATCCGGGTCTGTGCTGGTTTCGCCGTCCGGCGGTGAGTGAAAGCGAGATGCTGAAGGTACAAACCCCGGCATGGATGATTACTTGCATGATCATCGCAGGATGAGGAAGTGACGATCAGGTTGGAAGGTGATCGCGCCACAAGAAACTATTAACTTACGTCAGCATGACTACATCGTTCTCACTCCCTAATAAGAACGGCGATTAGGAAATTTGGTAATTCGTCAAATTTTGTCGCGAAAGTATCGGTTTTAGTTGCTTACTCCAAATACTATTCTCGGGAGAATGCTGCATCGACACAGAGTCGGTCGGCTTGAGCCCATGGCAGGCGAATTGGTAATATTCCTAGATCTTCAACGGCGTGCGACGTCCCGTGCTTGTATATGCATAGTTGCTAACTGCAAGATTGTTTTGAAATGTGATATAATTTGATGAATGTGATTATAGAGGGGAAGATTGATACTCCGCCAAATAGACGGCGTTTTTATGCAAGGCGCGTCAGTTTGGTGTCGTCTTTGATATCTGAAGGCGATAGGCCGTGATCTGCAAGTCGAGCCACTGCTCGACGGCTGAATGTAGACGTGGCAGCATCGCTACATTCGCTCGGCGTCGATCGACAGGATCCGGATTGCGGACGATATAGCCCAGCGCTTCCAAGTCCTCAATGTGACGCAACGCAGTGGTCATCGATCCTCCGCTGAGGGCGCATAACTGTGAGACGGCGAGCGCTCTTCCTTCAACGTGCGCAACGTACAGTTCGAGGATCATATCCCAGCTAGGGTCTGCGAAGCGGACCCCATCGAAGCATCTCTCACGCCGGCGACGTCCAGAAAGGACGCCTTTCGCTTCCCCGAGCCTCTCCTCCGCTAGCGTTCCCGACGCCAAAGCCGCCGACAACAACGTGTCCTCTACCGCCTTACGAGGGAGGCGGACGACGACGTCTATGAAATCATCGACCGCTGGTGTCGGAGCCATGATCCTCTTGATCCATTTGGAAGATTGGCTCAGCATCACGCGGCAGCTGCGATACGAGCGAGAAATGCGTAGATGACAAGTCCTGTATGATAAGCAAACAACGGAATATAAGGTATCAGGGCTTTCATCGCACCGATGGATGAAATTAATTAAGCAAAGCCGACCGACCAGATTGCTTAGAGTCAGATTGGCCCGCTCGCAAGTCAATAACCGCTGTTACAGCCATTACATGCACGCCGGTCGTAACTACCTTTGCAGACAAAAGTAACCCTGGGATATTATTTGCAGCATCAAGGAGGAGTGCTGGAGTAAGGCTGCAAATGTTAACCGCCCCTTGTAGGGAAGGCGACAAGGCCAATCTTGAGATATCCCGCTTTACGCATGACATCCATGATCTCCATTAGCTGGCCGTAAGCTACTGCAGTATCGGCGCGAATAAAGATTCGCGTTGCCTTGTCGCCATTGGTGGCTGCACCTAACGCATCAGGCAGCGCCTCAAGCGAAACTGGTGTTTCTGCGATCGTAACCGCGAGCTTCGATGTTACGCTGACGAAGACAGGCTTGTCCGGCATATCGCGGTTGCTCGCGTTGGATGTCGGCAGGTCGATCGGAACGCTGACCGTAGCAAGCGGAGCTGCAACCATGAATACGATCAGCAGCACGAGTATAACGTCAATGAACGGCGTGACGTTAATGTCTGCTGCTAGGGGCAGATCGTTCCCATCGTTTGTCTGTAGATTGATCGCCATGATCGTTACTCCTTCACGTCGTGAACGTGTGCCGGGGTGCGGGCGATCGTGCTGCATCGCTGTCGATCGAGATCGCGCGACAGATGGCGCATGACGAGCGACACCACGTCGCCGCTCATAGCGCGGTAGTCGCCTATGGCACGGCTGATGCCATTGTAGATGATGACCGCTGGTATCGCGACGAGAAGGCCGATGCCTGTGGTCAGCAGAGCTTCCGCGATGCCTGGCGCGACCGTGGATAGGCTAGCGTTCTGGGACTCCGCAATTGCAATAAAGCTACGCATGATTCCCCAGACAGTGCCGAATAGTCCGACGAACGGGGAGATCGACCCGATCGTGGCCAGTACGTTGACTCCGGCTGCCATCGTCATGGCATCCGCCATCTCGGTGCGTTGCAATGCCATCAGCGTTCGTTCCTTGATCCCGTCGCCGTCTAGGTTGCGTGATGTTCCCCATTCATTCTCCGACTCAGCGACCAGGCGCTTTGCATATCCCGGTGCAAGTGCCCCTGAAGCCGCCTTCAAGCTGTCTGCAGCCCTGAGGCACAACACGTCAGCGGCAAGCCGGCGCTTGGCGGCAATGAGGATCAGTACCTTGGCAATTAGAATTACCCAGGTAAGCGCCGAGGCGAAGAGTAAGATTAAGATGACTGCCTTCACCACGCCATCGGCTGCACTGAACATTCCGCTGAGCGAGAAATCCGTGTTAATTTGAAGCCCGGGCCCCCCCGGTGTGTTAGGCGTTGCTGCCTGAGCTGCGGCGACACTCCCGCCAGCCATCAAGAGGAATAGCGGAAGTAGCAGTCCGAGCGAAAATCGTTGGCGGATCGGGAAACGGCGGAACGTCATGCGATATCATCCTTATTGCAATTGCAGGCCGCCGGACCCGGCTGCGATCGATGGTTGCGACGTGTCATCGACCATTTGGACGATGGAAGTTCATTCGGAAGGTAAGGGTCTGGTCGCCGTCGGGTGGAGCAGGGAATGGCGCGGCACGGCGAACGGTATCGAGCGCTGCCTGGTCCAGCGGCGTCGATCCAGAGGACCCGACGATCTCTGCGGATATCAATCGTCCGGTAGCGTCGATGCGTACTCGAACCACCGGCAGGCCGACGTTCCGGATACCGGCGGGATAGCGTTTGACCCGGTTGAGGGCTGCGGCGAATTGGCTCCGCCAGTCCGCGCTATGAGCTTCGTTCGCTACACCGGCGCTTGGAGCCGACGTTGCAGCCGCTCGATCGTCCGATCGTGGCGCCCCAGCGCTCTCCTCAGCCGGCGATTGCAGGGGAGTACTTCGATCTTCGGGTTGGGACGCGACGTCCGCTGGGGCAGTTTTCAGTCGGTCCACGACCGGGGGCAGCGCTGCGATCGGTGGTACCGGTGCTTCAGCCACCTCGGGGCTGTCTGACATCTCCGCTGGTTGGCTGACCGCTTGCGCCTGCTGCTTCGGTTCGCTCAAGGCGGCTTGGTTCGACGAGGCGGATCTCTGAACGATCGGCGAAAGGTCTATCATCACCGCTCCGAGATCTGCCTGGTTCGGCAAAGGGGCCGGAGCGACGTGCGAGCCGTTGAGAAGGACGATTGCGGCGGCCAGATAAGTTGCCGCAACACAACCACCCGCCAACAGCCAAACGCGCCGATGCGCGCCCCATTTGCGTTCCTCAAGCGGCCTCCAGCGTCCTTGCCGCCCCGAAATCATCGCGGTTCGCCTGCCGCCGCCGATTGGCTCAAGGCGCGCGCCATCACGATACGATCCGGCACACGTCCCCCTCGCACACGACTTCGGGTCCTGCCGGCTCAGCCGCCGATAGAGTCGTCCCGTCGATACGTGCAATCAACTCGCGCAAATTAGCCATGGGCCAGTCGTCGTCAGGTGCGTTTTGTGCAGTTCCGGCCGCCAATGCCGTTCGCGCCACTTCGACGGCCTCTGCAGCACGGCCTAGACGAAACAGGGCGATGGCCTCGTACCAACTAAGATAAAAACTGTCTTCCGCACTCGGCCGCGGCAGAAGTGCGGAAGTATCCAGGCAGAAGCCAGCCAAGCCGTGCACGTCGTACAGGTCGTCCCGGTCCATTAGCAGGTCCGTGATCTCCCGCAGTACCTCGCGAGGTCTTTTGGGATCACGATCGGTGATCGCCGCGAGATGCGCGGCATACGCTAGGCCCTCGGGATGGCGATGGGTCAACATCAATCCCAGCCGACGCATGCCGAACTCATGTTCCAGTCCGGGGAAAGCGGCTAGGTACTGGCCATATACCGCGATCGCAGCGCCCGGATCGCCAGCATCTATCGCCGACCGTGCCGCATCGATCAGTGCACGCTCTTCGCGGATCAAATTCTCTTCCAGCCACCCCCGGTATGTCTCCGCAGCAGCAGTTCGGTCGTGACTTCCATCGAGCACCGACATCAGGACAAAGCCGACGTCGTTCGGATTCCCGAGCCAGGCAATCCGCCCTTCGCCGTCGATTAGGAAGGCGGTAGGAACCGCATCAGTGTAGCTCGCGTCTGCCCAATCCACGCGTATTGGGTAGCCACCGCCCAAGTCGGCCTTCTCGACGGCGACCGTGTAACCTATGGCGTCGCCCATCTCCTCGATCAACGCGCGAGCAAAGGCAGGATCGCGTTCCCAGATCGCAACTCCAACGATGGTGAGTTCGGAGTGTTTTGCCTGAAGCGCCGTCAGGTGTGGGATCGTCGCGCGGCAGGGACCGCACCAAGACGCCCATAATTCTATCAGGTAGCATCGACCAGGTTCGAATTGGTCGACCGGAGCGCCCTTCACGTAATCGATCCCGGCGAGCATTGGCGCGCGGTCCCCGACCATGAGTTCTGTACGCGGCGGTAGGGTGAAGACGGATGACATGAAATATCTTTCGTCGCTGGGTGGTCAGGAAATGGCGGATGGATGCTCGGCGGTGGTCCCGTTCACGACTGAGAACAGTAGACCACCGTCATCCAGTAGCCGCCCGGCTGCACGGCGCGTGTCAGCGGTCGTCACGGCGGCAAGGCGTTCGCGATACCGGTCGGCCGATTGGATCGGTTGCCCTTCCACCCGCAACGATAGTAGGAACTGACCGATCGCCGACAGCGTCTCCATACCCAGCGCATCAGCACCGATCAGGTAGCGAGCAGCGCGGCGTGTCTCATCTTCGCCCGGGCCTGACGCTGCCATCCGCTGCATCTCGCCTTGGATGATGCCCATGAGTTCCTCAACATGGGCGTTTGCAGTTGAGGTCATGCCGACCAGCAGATGGGCATCGCGAAGATGCTCCGTCCAGGTTTGAACGGAATAGCAAAGCCCACGCATATGCCTGAGTTCGCGATATAGCCTCGAGGTCGTACCCCCACCAAGGCAATGATTGACAATTGCAGCCGCAGGATAATCCGGATCGTCTTTGGAGAGAGCGGGACGACCGAAAACAATGCTGGCATGCGGCGTGTCCAGGTGAGCCATCACTGTCCTGCCCACGCCGTCAAAGTCGGGCTGTGCGATCGGTTGCGCACCCCCGTTGGGCAACGGTGCGAAGATCGCGTCGATGGCTGCGGCGGCATCCGCCTCACTGATCGCGCCGACCACAACGATCCGCGCCCTGCAACGTGTGACGAGCACCCGTTGCAGGGCGATGAGGTCCTCACGGGCAATCGCCTCTACATCGTCCAGCGTGCCAGCTGTAGATCGGCCATAGGGATGGTCGCGGTAGGCCGTAGCCCAAAAAACATCACCGGCGAGGGTGTCTGGCGACCCCTGTGCTGCCCGCAACTGACCACGGAACAACGCGCGCCGCTGTTCGAGCTCTGACGGTTCAAACAACGGGGCCTGCAACGCCGCGGCGAGCAGCTTGAACGCCTCGTCGCGGTGTTTCGCCAGCGTAAACATCTGGCCGACCAACCGGTCACGGACGATGCCGAAACCAAGGCGTATCGCATGATCCGCCATGCGCGCTCGAAACGCCTTTCCCGACAGGTCGCCAGCGCCTTGCGTCAGCAACCCACCCAACAAGCGCGCCGTGCCCGCCTTGCCAACAGGATCAAGCCCGGCGCCACCGACAAACGCGAATGCGAGCGAGACGACAGGGATGGCATGATCCTCGAATAGCCACGCCTCTACACCCCCGGGAGAGCGGATCATGCGCACCTGTTCCGCCAAGCTAAACCCCTGCGGCAGATCGTCCCGCATCATGCCTCTTTCCCGACGAGGAAGCCGGTTACGGCAGCGCCGGGTTCAAAGTGCGTTAAGGCGCGCACCACGTCGTCGGCAGTAACTGCAAAGATTCGGCCGCCCCAAGCGGCGACATCCGCCAGCGACCGCCCGTTGATCAGGGCCTCTCCGAAGCGCTGGGCCAGCGTCATTGCACTGTCTTCCTCATAGGTCATTTCTGCCACGATTTGATGCTTGCTGCTGGCAAGCGTCTCTGCAGGGATGCCGTTTTTCCTGATTTCAACCAGTGCTGTGTCCAAAGCAGCGTCTAAAACATCGAGCGAGGTCTCAATCGAGGGAACGGCAGTCAGAATGCTGACGCTGCGCTCAGGAAAGGTATCACGAAGATAGGTCAGGTTTACCGACTGCGCACATCCGTCGTCGTCCACGAGCCGGCCGTGGAGCAGCCCCAACTGTCCGCGTCCCAGCATATCCGCTGCGACCGTCAGTGCCGCGGCAGCCGACTCCAAATCGGGGAAACCGGGAGGGAAACCCGCATAGATCCGACGCAACATTGGCTGGCGGACCTGCGCGGAGGGAAGGGTCAGGCGATGGTGGACCCGCCGGGGCGGGGTGACCAGCCGGATGCGTTCCACCGGTCCGACACCACGCGGCAACGTACTATAGACCTCGCGGGCCAGGCCGAATACCGTTTCGGCCTCTACCGCGCCGGCGACGACGACAATTGCGTTATCTGGTCGATAGAAGCGAGCGGCATGGCGGAGCGCATCTACTCCTGACAGCCCCTCGATCTCGTGACGCCAGCCAATAATCGGACGGCCACACTGATGGGCCGGAAACATTGCGGTCTGCATCGCCTCGATCAGCAGTTCTGTGGGATTGTTGTCGCTCGTCTGTCCGCGTTCAGCGAGTACAACGTCGCGTTCGGCGGCGACCACCGGTTCATGTAGCAACGGTCCGGCCATGCGGTCCGCCTCATATTCCATGCACGCGCGCAAATGCTCGCTCGGCACGACCTGATAGTAGTTGGTCCACAAACGGTGGGTCATCGCGTTCTCGCGCCCCCCGACCTCGTGTATGAAGTTCGAAAACGAGTCTTCTGGGAAGCGCTCCGTACCCTTGAACATCAGATGTTCGAGGAAGTGCGACAAACCCGACTTGTCGACCGGATCGTCCATCGCTCCCACGCCATACCAGATCATGTGCGTCACCGCGCGTCCCCGCGAACGCGGGATCGCCACGATGCGCAGACCGTTGTCGAGTGTAGCTTCGGCTACGCTCGGCGGCCCAGACCAAAGGCAATCATGCTTCATCGGCAGCATCCTTGAGTTCAATTCCGTTCCCGGTCGGGACCAAAGCCACGACCCGGTCGTGATAGCGGCGCAGGCATTCGCGATGGGCGATCGACACCAGCGTCGTTTCGGGCAGCCGGCAACGCAGCACCTCGTAGGTGATCCGCTCAGACTCGGAATCGAGCGCTGCTGTGGCCTCGTCAAGCAGGAGCCAGTCTGGCCGGGCGAGCACAGCCCGCACGATCGCCGCGCGCTGCTGTTCGCCACCGGAGAGTATCGCCGCCCAGTTGTCTTCTTGATGCATCAGGCCGACCAACCTGCCGAGCCCGACGTCTTCAAGGCAGTCGCGCATCTCTGCTTCTCGCGCGGGATCGTAAGGAAGCGGATAACAGATCGCCGACATCAGAGTACCAGGGGGCAGATAGGCACGTTGCGGCAGGACCATGATGCTGCGCTTGGCGGGCAAATCAATCCGGCCGTCCCACAACGGCCAGACACCTGCCAGAACACGAAACAACGTTGACTTGCCCGTCCCGGAGGGTCCGGTTACCAGAACATTCTCGCCCCCACGCAAGTCGAAGGACAGCCCGTGGCATAAGGTGCGGCCGTCCGGCAGCGATATGGACAAATCCTGAGCGCGGATATCGTCTCCTGTTGCGAGGCGGGGGGCGGGCGGTTGCGCTTGGATTGCAAGAATAAGCGCCTCATCGAACCCGATCAGGCGGTCGACGACCGCCTTCAGCTGGGCGAGGTTCTGGAAGCTGTCAACGACCAAGTTAAAGGTATTGTTGATCCACCCGAACGCTGTTCCGGCGACCACCATCTGACCCAGAGTCAGTCGGCCTAGGATTACGAGCGGCCCAAGGAAGAACGTGTGAAGATTGTTCTCGACTGCCTTAAGCCCAGTTTGTGCGCTAGCGATGACGGCGTTGCGACGGATCAAGCGGAAGCCGTTGCCTAGCACTGCCCCGATCCGCCCGGACACGATCGAGGTTTCCGCCGGGCCCCCATGCGACAGTGCAATCTGTTCGTTATGCTCGCGGGTGCGTGCCAGGCTGTAGCGGAAATCTGCTTCGACATGCTGCTGCTCGTAGCTCAGTCGGATCAGCGGTCGACCGATCTTGATCATGATCCATGTCGCGAATGTTGCCCAGACAAGAGAAATCCAGAGCAGTGATCCGGGCAGTCTCAGGCCGGTGCCAAACAGGTCGACCTCGCTCGATATATTCCACAAGATGACGGCGTAGAGGATGAAGCGCGTAAACGTGGACGTTACGGTGATCGAGACGGTGTAAATGCCCCAGGTATGCCCCGAAATACCAATGAAATTGGGAATGTCCTCATGAATGCGCTGATCAGGGTTGTCGACAGGCAGGCCCGCCAATGCCATGCGATAATGGTTTCCAACGCCGAGCCAACGCCGGCTGAAGTATTCCGACAAGTTACGTCGCCAGCGCAGCGCGAAGGTTTGCCGCAGGATGTCATGCAGGATTCGAAACGCGGCCGCCGCCCCGCCCCAAAGCGGCATTTGGATGAGCAACGCCGTCCAGAACGCGCTCATCTCACGGCCCTGCAGCGCGTCGCTGAGCGAGCCTGCGACAAGAACAAGCTTGATCGCCAACCCAACTTCTATCTGGGTAACGATTATCGTAAGGCACAGAAGGCCCCGCCCAAATGTTCCCTCGCGGACTGCAAATCGCCGACCGGCTATGCGAACCGCGATCAGCGCAGGGTCATCAAAATAGCGGTCGCCGATCTGGAGCGCCCGCCGCACATGGCGCGACTGCCACGACGCCGCCGCCAGCAGAACCAGCAGGCACTGTGTCATAGCCACTGTATTGGACATCGCAAAGGGCGCGAGCGACGTTGGCCACCATCCCATTTCAACGGTAATCGAGCCCGCGGCCGCGAGGATCCCCTCACTGCCAAATAGGAGAATATGCGTGCGCAGGTAGGTCGAACTCCGGCGCATCGCGGCTACGACAGGCGCTGCAGCGACAAAGAAGAAAGCGAGCGCGTGGAAGCTGCCCGTGCTACCGCGCAACGCGACAGCTTCGGACACACCCGCCATGACCAGCATGAGAAGAGCTAAGATCGACATTGCCGGCCCGCCGTGCCGCTTAACCTTCGAACGGCCGACCGGTGCTGAGTCTTGAAATGCCGTAGCGACGTTCATGCGCCCTCAAAACCGGAAGCCGGTGGTGAGCATGACGTTGCGCTGCCGCTCCAACGGCAGGTAGCTGTCGGAACGCGAGGTTGCGAAGGTCGTGCGGTCGAAGATGTTGTTGATCTTCAGGTTCGCCGTAAGCCGCTTACCAGTGTAGCCGATCGAGGCATCAACGATGACGTACCCCGGCAGTTCGAACGTTCCGAACACGCCGTCGCTACGATTGACCCGGAAGCTGGTTAAGGCGCGGCCGCCGCCCCCAAGAATTAAACCTTTGAGGTATCCTCGCTCGAAAGTGTATGTAGTCCATAACGCGCCCTGGTAGTCGGAGCGTCCTGCTATAGGGTCGAGACCTGGATAGGTGTCGTCGAGTGATCTGGTCCACAGTCGGGTGACATTGCCGGTTAGGCTCCAGCCAGACAGCAACTCCCCTTGGGCCTCAATCTCTATACCACGTGACTGTAGCCCGGCGAAGGTGATGTTGCGAACCCCATTCGGAAAACCGGGCTGATTGAACAGTGGAATTGTCGTATCAGTTTCACGCAGGTCATAGGCTGACATGGTGATATTGAAACGGTCGTCGAACATCGACTGCCGTAACCCTGCCTCGGTCAGGGTGCGGCCCTCCGGTGGGACGACGTTACCCAAGATCGGTGCCTTTGGAATACGCCCATCGGAGCGATTGATATAAACGCCGAGATGGCGTGTTAAATCAAAGACCGCACCGGTCGTGTAGGAGAAAACTTCATCAGATGTGGACGATATAAAGTCCGGGTAAATGTTCCGGTAGCTGTACCAATCGAATCGCGTCTGCCCCAACACATGCAATCGATCACTCAGCAGATCTAGCTTGAGCAACCCATATATACTATAAGTATTAAATTTTGTTTCGTTCTCAAAGCTATTGCTAAAACCGGTGAGTGGAACAGTCGGGTTGTTAGTATCGGTAATCACAAATGTTCTAAAATCCAACATCGTGACATTGGGCGAATTGTTTTGTTGGTAGTCTATTCCAAGCTTGGCGGTGATAAAATCGTGATGGCCAAGGCCTTTGAACGCTACGCTGAAGCGGTTCGTGTAGTTTTTGCCGCGTGCTTCCGTGAAAGTCGGCAGGGTGCTGGCACTATTGCCCCCCTCCGTCGGGAAGATCGGCAGCGTTGTCCCGACATATTTTGACCAATCGTATTGGAACACGTTGTTTACGGTGACATCAAACGCACCGATCGGTCCGGCCCTGTACGTCTGTTCTAGATTTACGTTCAGGTTCGATGTGTCTACATGTGCCTCTGGATTGCCTGGCCCGTTTCCGGGAAGGATCAGAAAGCGTGGATTCTCGATTGTGCTGTCGGGGAGGCGAAACCCGAAGATGGCGCGATTTACCGAGCGCACTTCAGAATAGCGAACCGTCGCGGCTAGCGTAATGCGATCGTTCTGCCACTGGATTGCCGGCATGATGAGATATTCATGCGGATCACGGTAGCCAAGTTGGTACTTGTCGGCCCGGTTGTAGGACGAGACCAAGCGATAGGTCAGGCCGTCGTTCGCGCTCAGCTTGCCACCTAAATCGATAGCGATCGTGGCGTAATTGTAGGTGCCATAGCGCAGCGTCACATCGCGCACTGTCTCTGCGGTTGGCCTCTTGAGTGACAGGTTTACGAGGCCACCGCCAAACGCCGTCACCCCTGTCAAGATCGATGAGGGGCCCTTCAGGACTTCGACCCGGTCAACTGCGTCGATCGGGACGCCACCATAAGGTTGCCCTTGCTGTCCGTTGACGGTGATGCCTTCGCCATCCGAATGAAAGCCGCGGATCGTGAAGCTGGGTTGGCCGGTGCTAGTCGATGTTACCACGACGCCCGCCGCATAGGTCGCAGATTCTAGCGCACTGGTTGTGTTGGTGGAGGTAATGACGTCGTGCGTGATTGCACTGACTGCAATCGGCAATTCCTTCAATGGTGTCTCAGGCAGCCGAGTGGTCATGCCAGAATTTTCTGCCTTGAACCCCTGGTCGGAATAGGCGGAGCCGCCGATCGCTGCACTTTGTGACGATGAGGCAATCGAGCCATAAATGCTTCCGCCGTCACCGCCCGCTACGTCGATGTCGGCGATGTCATAGCCGGGCTCGGAAGCGGCAACTGCCGGCGCGATCGTCAAACTGCCGTCAGCATTCAAGGTGGCTGATAACCGCGTTCCCGCCAGCGCCTGCCGAACCGCATCCAGAGTTGACATCCGGCCGCGGATTGCAAGGCCCTGAGCAGGGGCGGTTTCCGGCGCAACGGTAATTTTGACGCCACTGATCTCCGCGATGCGAGCGAGCACGACTGGTAACGGCGCGGACGCGACGTCGAAGTCGAAGGTAGACCGAACCTGCGCCTGTGACGGAGAGCAAAAAGCGACCGTCAACGCCACCGCACTGACCGATGCTCGAACGATACCCGTACCAAGAACGGAACGATAAATCGGCACTACTGAACCCCCCTTTTGGTATGCGTTGCCTTGCTGCAGGACCGCCACGTTTAGAGGACGGTGCTACTCGCTACCGCGAGCCTCTCTTCACGCCGCGCATCTCGACCCGGAGATCACTGTGCCCCCCCGCTTCGTCGACATGCCGTGGTCACGACGCGTCAAGAAGATCGCGGCAAGTTGTGCGCATGGGATGGCGACGTGGCGCTAATTGTTGCTATCGCGCCGGCCCACTCTGCTTCTCGTGCGAGAAGCGAAACGATCGAACGCGTTTGAACCGGTTTCGTATGAAACAATGTACTGCAGAAAAGGCTTTCGAGACTATGGTTACAGCTTTTGCGCATCCATGAATTGTTTGGAACAACTCATTTAAGCAGCGCACTCTGTACTAGTAGCGGGATCATCACGCTCTACTAGGTTCGATTTTTCGAACGCTTCGTTCGTGAAAATGCTTCGGGCCGGTCATCCTCGATCTCATACGGCGAGCGACATGCTATAAAATAAGGAAACGATTTCCAGTACTTCTAGTGTATTCGAGCGTAGGCTATGTGCGCCAGCTCGACCACGGGTCAGGTTAATCTCTTACGCGTAGGGTAGATCGGATGGATTGGGTGTTCGGTGCATCGACATAGTCGAACGTCGATCCGACGGCACCTGCGAGCAAGGGGCTCGGTCAATCTGCCGATCGCTTGCGCAAGCTTACTCACGCGGGCTGATATCACCCGTGCTCAAAGCGGGGGGCGGCGTAAGTGACATGAGGCTCGTAAAACTGTAGGGATCGTCTTGGCGAGGTGGTCGGCGAAGCGACTTACGGCAGGCGAACCCTGCCCGCGAGGTGCGGTCAGGATGCTCAGTTGGCTCACGGGCAACTGCCACTGCGGTAGGACGACCTGCAGGTCCCCAGCCGCAATATGGCCGGCCATCAGGTACAGGGGCAGCGCAACGACGCCGACACCAGTTAGCGCTGCTTCGAGGAGCCCCGTCATATCGTCTAGCCGCACACGGGGTGATAGCCACAGTGACCGCACGCCGCCTTCGCCATGAAAGGTTAACGTCGCGTCGTCGTCGCGCATACCGAAGAAGCCGATAATATGCCGTTCGAGGTCCTCGGGTGTGCGAACGGTCGGCAACGTTTCCAAGTAAGAAGGGGCTGCAGCCAGATTCCATGGCATTTCCGCGATAGTGCGCTTGAGCAGCGACTGATGCGATAATGCTTGACGGTGGGCACGCAGTCCGATGTCGAACCCTTCGGCATACAGATCAACCTGTCGATTGCTCGCATGAACGCGCACCTCCACGTTTGGGTTTTCGTGCAGAAAGTCGCGAAGTACCGGCGCCAGTGCCCGTTGCGTGATCATAATCGAGCACGAAACATTCACGCGTCCAGACAGCTGCCCTTCTGGACGAATGACGGCGTCCGCAACTTCGCCGTAAAGGCGTGCCGCAGCGGCCGCGAGCGGGAACAATGCGGCGCCACGATCGGTCAGGGACATTTCGCGCGAAGAGCGTCGCAACAGGCCTTCGCCGATTACCGCTTCAAGATCGGATACCCGCTTGCTTAGCGTCGACTTCGCTAGGTTAAGGCGTCTTGCAGCAACGCTAAAGTTGCCACACTCGGCTACCGCATGGAACGCCCGCAAATCCTCAAGGTTCGGAATGCCTGATCGTCTTAGCATGGCATAGCAAGCCCTACTATAAGGCTGTGACCAGCCTTTATGTGAAGGGGCCGAAAAAAGCAGGTAAATTCCACTACAGCAGGCAATGGCACCAAGAAAGCGCAATAGTGACAATATAGTAGATGCAACGGACGCATTCCTAATCTTGGCGCGGCACATATGAACTATAGTGGGCAATGATTTAAGCTTGGGACTGCCGCCACTGTTGACGCTCCTCGACTATTTGAGCAGGAGCGCCAGGGCCGATACCGACTTTGCAAAGAGGGAGTTTGACAATAGAACGTCTAACTACCTGCCTCTGCGCTGGTATCGTGTGCAGCGCCGGTTTCGGAGGAGCCGTTATTCGCTTCCTCGATGATGGCGACATCCCATGGGCCTAGATCTACGTTTTGCCCGCCAGCGACTGCGCGGCCTTTTAGCAAATCAACGCCAGATTTCTCGAGCGTCAAACGTTGCGGCTTTGCTGAGTAGTTCATGACGTAGCGTACTCGATGGCCGTTACGCAGTGTGCCGCTGCGTACAATCAGCGGAAAGCGTGCACCATTTGGTAGTTTAGTCACGCCTGCCCGTGTCACTGCGCCGTCAAGGATCTTTTCGATCAAGACGTCGCTTGGCATGAAGCCGAGGTAACTTACTTCTCCCTTACCCCAGACGTTGCGCGTCATGGCCGCGTCGGCAGGCCACGATGGGTGTTGGTAGCGAGCGACGACTGCCGCCGTTGTCGGCCTGAGGCGTTCCATCCACCAGCGGACGCGATTGTTCTCTTCACCGACGCCAAAGGGATCACCGTCGAGCGTGACCCCTTCAGGCGTTGCGAAGAGCTGATAGGACACGCCGGCCGCTTCAGCTATTGCCCCCGGCTGCCTTGTGTACCGGACTTTGGTATTTTCGTCTGAGAAGCCGCTCTTGAACGTGTAGAGAAGATGCCCTCCGCGTCGAGCGTAATCGTTGAGCTTCGCAATCTCTGCGTCGCTCGCAGCGTAAAGTGCGGGCACTACGATAAGCTTGTAGTTGTCGAGAGGAACCGTCGAGTTCGGAGAGACGATATCGACCTCCACGTTCATCCGGTACAAAGCGTCATAGAACGGGCGCAGTACCTGATTGTAATCGCCGCCCGACACGTTGCTGAAAGAATCGAAGCCGCTCTGCGCCGTGTTGCTGACATATATGGCGACCTCATTGCGTTTCGTCATGCCCGCCAGTAATCGACCGAGCCGCCGCAAGTCATTTCCAACAGTGGCCGCTTCCAGATAGACCGGGTTGGGCTTGTAGTCCTGCGTCAGCAAACCGCGCCAATATGTCTCAGCCGCGTTGGCCGTCGTGGCCCAATGCCAGTACATCACCATCTGCGCGCCGGAAGCCAGGTGACTGAACGCTTGTAGCCGCAACTGACCGGGATAGGGCGTCCAGTGCGGAAAGCCTTGCGCTTGCGTTTCCATGACAAGGTAGCTTTGACCGTTGCGCATGGATCGCGCTACGTCACCACCGAAGGCGATCTCGGCCCCGGTCAGTTTATCCTGTGTAGGATGATATATGTCGACGCTTGCGATATCGAGCGACTTTGCCGCCTTCCAGTGATCTACTTCCGGTTGGATGCCGTACGAGTAGCCGCGCCACGCGAAGTCGAAATTCTGTGTTACGAATTGCCCGGGACGCGCATGCGTACGGACTATTTGCGCCTGCCAAGCTAAGAACTCGGTGACAAGTTCTCGTTGAAAAGCCGAAAAGGCATTGGACATGCTGGCGTTGATCGACCCGTTCGTGGAAGGAAAATCCTTCCAAGTGTTGATCCTATTGCTCCAGTAATCCAACCCCCAGGCGCTGTTTAGCGCATCGAGATTGGGCCATTTGCGCTTCATCCGCTCAACGAAGGCGGCCTGGACGTTCGGACCGCTTGTGCCATAGGCTTTTGTCTCATTGTCGAGCTGGTAGCCGATCACGGCCGGGTGATCTTTCACGTGATCGACTAACGCGACGATCACCCGCTCGGCGGCAGCGCGATAGTCGGGATCGGTAATGTCCATATTTTGCCGGGGTCCGTATTGCGCACGAACGCCGTCCGATTTGACGACCAGGACGTTGGGGTGTTCGCGTGCTAGCCATGTTGGCACCGCGTACGTCGGCGTGCCGACGATCACCTTAATGCCTTCGCGATGCATCGCCGCCAACATCCGATCGACGTGCCCGAAATCGAAAACGCCGGGGCGGGGCTCTAGAGTGCCCCAAGTCGACTCTGCGATTCGCACCACGGTGATGCCTGCAATTCGCATCATCCGCGCGTCTTCCGCTATGCGATCGACGGGCGTATATTCGTCGTAGTAAGCGGCACCGTATAGAATGGTGTCAGGTAATCGCGGTGGCGTGCTTGAGGCTACGGCTGCGGTCGCTGCCGCGCTAATCAGCAAAGAAGATATCATAATATCAAGCCCCCTGCGATAGTTTGAATAAAATTGACGTGGTTGTTTGTGGATCACACGCCTAAATTGGCCGTGCGCTTAACGCACCTTTTAAGGGCGAGCCGGCCAGCGCGCTGGATTGACGTGTTTCGTAGCGAATAAGGAACGTAACGGGCATCGTCCCGACAACGCGATGGGCACCTAGCCCTCCCGAGACATTGCCTTGCTTCATTCCGCCGATCGGCCTTGCGGGGCGTCATCCAGACGCGCAGGTGCATTTTATCACGATACGCGAGTCCGACGTCGGGCTCGCGGTCTTCTTCCTGGCTGGTCGCGCAGCTGACGAAGAAGACCGACAAGCCCATGGCCGCCGCGACGATCGACCTCATAATGTAATTCCCCTTGTCGAACGTTGGTCTACACTAGGGATCGATCCGTGATGCACCGTCAGTCGATGACAGTTCCAGCGACAGCACCACCCGCGCCGCCGACCGCCGCGCCTTTCTTAACGTCACCGCCGGTGGCCGCCGCGACGCCGGCACCACCCGCGGCGCCAATTGCCCCGCCCCGCAAAGTGGAGCATCCCGAAAGCGAGCCGCCCACCAGCGTTAAAGCAAGTATTGAAATGATTGCTTTCATCGGTTTTCCCTTTCTGATGTTGCGATCGCCTAAAGGCGTCATTTTTGATAGTTTCGGTACGATGCTAACCCGAAGGGTTTCTTACAACATTGCTAGAACTCGCTAGCGGTGTCTGTTTCGAGCGGAACTTGCACGCCTACTAAGATCGCCGTCGGTGTACCGATTTGCGCCATATAGGTAGCTCGTTGACACTTCTGCATGCGAAGTCTGCAATCACAATATCGGTCAATTTCGTCTTTTCAGCGGGTAAGTTGGCGCCTTCCGGCGGCCCTCGCGCTGACGATATCATCCGCGGATTTGACGAAGCTGTGCATATGCCTTCTCGATGAGCCTGCCGGTTACGATGCGATAACGATACGCCGCGTATCTTTGTTCCGCTAGTGCTAAATGTTCCGAAAGGTGAACCGCCGCAGAGAGGTTGCGGGATAGCCGCGGATTTCGAGGGCCTGGCTTCAGACCTCGAGGTTCGTCGGGGCGATGGTTATAGACAGTAAGACGTCGTGCGGTATGTGTATCGTTCGCCAAGACGCCTTGCCGGGGGCAGATTGAGGACGTCGCGGTAAATTGTGATTGTAACGCGCGCTAAGTCAGAAACGCGCTCTAGGCGATGGGCGTCTAGCTCTACAAATCGGCCCGGTCACCTCGTAACGATTCAGTCAGGTAAGACGGCCGCCGCTACCGGCGGCGCAGCAACACCGCAATCAGGTTCGGCCGCCTTTAAGGCTTGCGATCCCGTGAAAGGAGACTGACCGGGCAACCGACTAAGCGAAATAAGGACAGATGGGCGCAATGGTCATTTTATCTGCGGATCTACGTCAAGGCGCGAATACCTGGCCCGGGCTGATAAGGCGTCACGTTTATCGGCTGGACTAGGGTGCGCTGGCGGATTGCTCGAATACTTAAGGCCGGTTGTAAGGCTCCCTAGTTGCTCGAAGCGTTATGCCAGGATCAGTAGCCTTACCCGGATGATGGTAGGTATCGCTGCAGACGGTGCCGAGAAAAGGCGTTCGGAAATGGCTATAATCTGACTTCGCCGGATTTTGTATAGTAGCTAAATTTCAACCTTATCGTGGCTTTGTATGACATACGCCGTCCTCTATTGGCTATCTACGACCTCAATCATGCCTATCATTAGCTTCCATCGAAGCTCGAAAAAATTGGTGTCATCGTCCGGCGTGATTCCGAAAAGCAATTGGGACGTAACGCCGTTGACTAGTAGATCGAACATCGTCTCGCGGAGAAAAACAATAGGGAACGGTCGAATATACCCGGCGCTGATTGCTTCTTTTATGAGTTTATCGACTGGCTCGACGTAGCTGGCGCGCTTGGCGTTCAGCATATCACCAAACAATTCGGTATCTCCACCGCATGACGCCAAAAGGCGGAGTATCTCAACTTGCCGCTGGTCGCGTCGGGATTCCCGATAGAACTGCATTATCGACTTGAGCTGGGCTAAGGGATTTCCGCCGCTGACCTCGGTGCTCGGTTTGACGAACGATCTTTGGGCGGCAATGTCGATTATGTCCACGAGCAATGCTCTTTTATTAGGGTAGCGGCGGTATAGAGCCGCTTTGGAAACCCCGGCTGCCGCCGCAATGCTTTCCATCTGAGCCGCTGCGAAACCAACTTTGACGAACGATGCCATGGCCGCGTCGCGAATCTGCTGGTCGATAACCGCCACTTCGGCGGCGTTTGGACGACCCAAGCGGCGAGAAGGCATATCGTCAGACACGGGGGCCAAGCCACCTCTCCACTAAGAAAGCCATAAGACTGAAACATCCTCTCGGCATTGGAACAAAGATACGCCGCGTATCTTTAACAGAGCTTCATTGATACGACGATTGAGGAGGCTTATGAACCCCCGACATGTTTCCTACGCCTTTTGCGGCGTCACGGCAGGCCTGTTGCTTGGAGGAGCGATCGCGCTTGCCGCGCCAGCCAAGCAGGATCATCGCGCACCCACCGCCGCTCCATGGCAGAACCGTGACCTGTTGCCCGATGAGCGTGCGAAGCTGGTTGTTGCCGCCATGACGGAGGACGAAAAGTTCGCTTGGCTCTCCGGGCCCATGGCCATTCCAATAAAGGATGGTCAGGTGCTTCCGGATGGAGCGCTAGGCTCCGCGGCTTATTACCCGGGCATTCCGCGACTGGGTATTCCGGCGCAGCAGCAATCGGATGCGAGCCTAGGCATCGGCAATGCCGGCGGCGTTCGTCCCGGGGACAATGCCACGGCGCTGCCCTCATCGCTTATACTCGGTGCTTCATTCGATCCGCAGATGGCGCGCGAAACCGGTGCGTTGGTGGGCCGCGAGGCACGTGCGAAGGGATTTAACGTCCAGCTTGCCGGCGGCGCCAATATTATACGCGAACCTCGCGGCGGTCGCAATTTTGAATATATTTCGGAAGATCCGTTGCTGACCGGCGTCATCGCAGGGCAATCGGTCGCTGGCGTTCAGTCGCAGGGTGTCGTTTCCACGGTAAAGCATTTTGCCGTCAATCCGCAGGAGACGGGGCGTGTGCTGGTAAGTTCGGACATCGCGACGGGCGCCCTTCATGAGTCGGACCTGCTCGCCTTTCGGATAGCGATTGACATCGGTAAACCAGGAGCAGTGATGCCCGGATACAATCTGGTCAACGGGCACTGGGCATCCGAGAACGCCTACCTCATCAATACCGTTCTCAAAGGCGAGTGGAACTACCCCGGTTGGGTTATGTCAGATTGGGGTGCAACCCATTCCACCGTAAAGGCTGCGCTTGCCGGTCTCGACGTTCAGTCCGGGGCCAATATCGATCCCGAACCGTTCTTCGGCATGCCGCTGCGCAAAGCAGTGGAACAAGGGCATGTCCCACAGTCTCGTATTGACGACATGGTACGGCGTCAGTTGCGCAGCCTCTTCGCAGTGGGCGCAATCGATCATCCTGCGACCCCGGGGGCCGCAATCGACTATAGCGCTCACAGACTGTTAGCGCAGCGCGCCGCCGAACGAGGCATAGTACTTCTAAAGAACGAGGGACCGATTTTGCCGGCGGCGAAAGGTGCTAAGCGGCTGTTGGTGATCGGCCGGCATGCGGATGTCGGCGTGCTGTCTGGAGGTGGATCGTCCAGCGTATCGCCGGTCGGCAGTCTGTCTGTCGACGGAGCCGAAGTGATGGGCCTGCCGATGGCCAAAGTTTATCACCCGTCTTCGCCGTTGAACGCGATCAGGGCCGAGAGTAACGCGGCCGAAGTCCTGTTCGACGATGGCATCGACCGCGCCGAGGCGGTGGCCAAGGCGCGCAGGGCAGATTTGGTGTTCGTGTTCGCCGAGGAGTGGCGGACAGAGGGCCAAGATCGGCAACACCTGAATCTGCCTGACGATCAGGACAGTCTGATTGACGCGGTAGCAACCGCCAATCCGAAGACGGTGGTGATTATCGAATCCGGCGGGGCGGTGGCGATGCCGTGGCTGAACAAGGTGCCGGCAGTATTGGCGGCCTTCTATCCCGGTTCAGGAGGAGCCGAGGCTATCGCCGGCATCCTGTTCGGACGGGTCAATCCGTCGGGACATCTGCCCGTTACGTTTCCAGCTAGCGAAGACCAATTACCTCACCCTGAGCAGCGCGATCCTGCAACCACTACGTCGAACCCCGGCATGCCCATCAAGGGTGGCGTGTTCCATGTGAACTATGACGTAGAGGGGTCAGACGTTGGCTATCGCTGGTTCTCGCGCCAGAAGCTGACGCCGTTGTTCCCGTTCGGACACGGACTGAGCTACACCTCGTTCGAGCTGAGTGACTTGGTTACTAAGGTCCAAGACGGCGATGTCGTTGCTTCGGTGACCGTGCGCAACATAGGTGAGCGAGCCGGAGCGGACGTTCCGCAGTTGTACGTCGACCTTCCGGGACCATCTGGCTTTGCACCGCGACTGGCCGGATTCGAACGAGTGGAACTGGCGCCGGGCGAAAGTCGACGCGTGGAGATGAAGGTCGATCCAAGGCTGCTCGCGCGCTTCGACGCGGACCGACGTCGCTGGGTGGTCGCGAAGGGGAAATATAACGTCAGGGCGGCATCTAGTGCGACCGCGTTGGGTATCGCGGCCAACGTGGAGCTTTTGGGGCGCATAATGCAGCCCTAACTCGAACGATGTTGAGTACGCGCTGCGGGAGATCACTGAGGGGCTGCGGCCGAATTACGACTGAATTCGGACACCGCCGATCTCCCCAGGAAGCGTCGCTACCGAACTATGCCATGAGACCACTGCCGCGGACGTCGCCGCGGCGCAGAAGGCTGGCGGAAGATGTCGCTGCTCCTGGACGCGATCGCACGCGCGATCCGGGACGTGCTGGAGCACTCGGAGGGCAGCGACATCGACAAGGTAGTCGTCCGCCCTTTTGCCGCAAACATGTGGCCAACGGCGGGGCGCGACACCCGCGCCCCGTTCGGCCGTTAGGCCCGGACGTTGCCGCAATCATCAAGAGTGCCTTTTGCGAAACACATCAGCAGGACGATCAATCATCTATAACGGACGCATTCCACCTAAAGCACTCGAGCAAGCGGCCTTTATCAACGATGAGGACAGCGGAATCGAACCTGTTTCGCCGCGAGCATCCCCTGATCACCAGATTAATTGCGCCGGCATTGCGAACCCACTCTTCTAGCTGCTGTTTGCGTTTACCGGTGAGGTCGATTCCGTCGACAAGCCTAGCGCCACAGCGTGCGCGTTCAGCCTGCGCGAGTGCGTCAGGAACCGCTTTACTGCGGACCTTCCGATCCTGCGGATGACCATGACCATGCATAAACCAGCTGGAGCGATACGGGTCGGCTGATTGACATCGGCCGCTTCGCTATAAGGCAAACCGGGCTGAGCAAGCGCGGGCTACGGTGATAATCCTCCGAGCTGGGTTGGCTGCTGCTTGCCGATCACACGACCGAGGATGAGGAGGCGTTGATCCCCGAAGCTACCGTTGGCGTAACGCACACCAAATGGTCGAAGAGTCGCCGCACGCGAGCGCTCGGCGGTGCCGCAAGGGCCGACTCTACGGCTGATCGGTTTACCACCACGCCGCCTTGCGCAAGCGCATTTGACGACGTTGAACTAGATGGCAGCCGTTGGTGGGTCGCGAGAGCATCTGCTTCACTTGCCCGAATGATACGAAGGCTGTTGCGTGCGACAGTTGGGTCGGGCCTGATCGTCGGCATCACGGGCGGGGGGATGCGCGTACGCGCCACAAGCCGTTCTTCGGCGTAGTAGCGGATCTTCTTGCCGTAGGCGGCGTACATACCTCGCCGGAAAACGATCAGGTCGTCCTCTGGCAACATTTCCACCTCCTGCGGGAGCATCAGCGCTCGCCGTTGGTCGGACAAAGATGTTGAACCGCCGCCGCCCCAGCTGCCCATCGAGCGCGACCGCGACTTGAAGGTGTAGGTGCCGAGCTGCTCCGAAATTTTCTTGGCGTCCGAAAGTCCCGCTGGGCGAAGCACGAGCCTCACCGCGCAATTGCGCTCGATGTCGGCCGCCACCCTGTCGCCGTAAACGCCCTGGATCTGCTCGATCGATTGGAAAGCCGGCAGAAGCCGCAGACCATAGCCGGCGACATAGCTAAAGGCGTTTGCCAGCACCGAGCATTTTCCGAGGCTGGCAAACTCGTCCAGTGCGAGGAGCACCTTCACCTGGTGCCGGTCCGCTTTTGGCAACGAACGGACGTTCAGGTCGACGAGCTGCTGGAACAGCAGACCGTAGATCGGTGCCGCGCGGTCGAGGTCGTCGGGCGAGACGCCGAGATACAGGGAGATGCGCTGATCGCGAAAATCGCGAAGATCGAAGTCACTCTCTGATGTCGCCGCATCGACATAGGGATTGAGCCAGGCGTTCACCTTGGCGGTCACGGACTGTCGAAGCCCGGTAAAGGTGTTGGCCGATGAGGAGGTGTAGTCCCTGATCGCGGACTCGCAGCCGACCGAGAGCGGCTTGCCAGCCGCCTTGCGCTGCTCGATGATCTTGGGGAAGCGCCGCTGCGCGTCGCCTACCGCGAACTGGCGATAGACCTCGCCAAAGGTGAAGGGGAGGGCGTCTTCGCCATCGTCGGCCGTCGCCGCGATATAGGCGGTGACGCCAAGGAACGCAGTTCTCGCGCCTTCCGCCCAGAACGTATCTCCGCTCAGTGGGTCGGGGAATAGCATAACCGCGATCTTCTGCAGCTCGTTGATGACTTCGACCGGATCGCGCCGATCGATATAGCTGAGGGGGTTGTAGCGGGCGGTTCGTCCCGAGGCATCGAGCGGATTGAACAGCACGACCCGCTGTCCGAGTTCTTTTAAGCGATAGCCCGCAGTATTGTCCCAATTTTCCTGCTTGATATCGAGCACCACAAGCGAATCCGGCCAGTCGAGAAGATTAGGGATGATGACGCCAACGCCCTTGCCGGCGCGGGTGGGCGCCTCAAGCAGCACGTGCTCGGAACCGTCGAAGCGCATCACCTTGCCGCCGAACTTGCCAAGAACGATTCCAGCGTTGCCGAGGAGCTTGCCCTTGCGAACCTCGCCCGGCCGCGCCCAGCGCGCTTCGCCATGAAGCGTCTGGCGCCGGAAGAGCGATGCGACGATCATGGCCGCTGTGATCAGCAGGCCGATCCCAAGGCCAACGGCGAACGGCTTGTAGACGATCGGATAGGCGCGCGTGGCCCACAGCGCCGCGGGCACTTTACGCCATGGTGTGCTGGCACTCAGAAGATGGGTGCTCCAAAGAACCGCCACAGCACCGATCGCAGCACTGAACACCAAACCGATCGCCAGAAGAAACACGATGGCGCCAGGCTGGGCCCCTTCGCTGCTCCGTACCCACCTGCCGCTCACACGCCCCTCCTCAGTCGCGGGGCTTGCCCGCAGGATCAAACCAGACCTCGGTCATGCGGTAGCGCGCCGGTTGGCCGTCCTCGGGCGGCAACCGATTCATCTGGACCACGATGTCGACCAGCGAGCGCAGCAATGCGCGGATGTCGTGACGGTCGAGATCGTTGCCACCCTCTGACTCCTTCACGAGGAGCGTGAGCTGCTCGAGCGCGCCTTCGGCGGTGTTGGCATGAACGGTGGTGATCGAGCCGGGATGCCCGCTATTGACGTTTCTCAGGTAGAAAAAGGCGGTCCCGTCACGCAGCTCCTGGAGAAGGATCCGGTCGGGGCGCATCCGAAGTGCAGATTCTAAGAGCTCTTTCGCACTTGTCTTTTGCAGGCCCTTGCCATCCTTCGCGTACATCATGTGGACGCGGTTGCGCTGCGGCACGACGAGCTCTCGCGTGTCCTCGATCGTGAGGATCCGCTCATGCTCCGGGATCAGCTTGATGAGGCCCTTCGAAAAGCTGGTCTTACCCGAGCCCGTTGCCCCGGAGATGAGGATGTTCTTCTTCGCCTCGACTGCCAGGCGAAAGAAGCCCTTCCAGTCGCCGACGGCGCGCCGGGTCAGCAGCTCGGCGTCGACCACCTCATGTAGCCCCTTGGCCCGCACCTCGCTGAAGAGACCGGCGGCCGCGAAATCGTCGATGTCCATGGTTACGCCCGACGCCTTGCGGACGGTGATCGAGATGAAGCCCTGCTCGACCGCCGGTGGGACGACCACCTGAGCCCGCTCGCCGCCCGGCAGCACAGAAGAGACGACCGGATATTCTGCGCTGACGTCTTGCTTCGTGCAGCCGGCAATCAGTCGTGCGAGGGTCATGAGCGCGGCATCGTCGAGCGCCGGCTCCTCGTGCCACTCCCACCCAGCGCGGGTTTCCAGCCCGATCATGCCCGGCTCGTTGATGACGAGTTCGGTAACGTCGGGCCGCGCGAGGTGTCGGCTGATCGGCTCGGCATTGTGAGCGTAAAGCAGCGAAGTGGAAGCTGGCGCCATGTCAGCGTCTCAGACGAACTTCGTACACCGAGCGAAAGTCGAAATCCTTCGCGACGAAGATGGCGGCCGTGTCCCCCTGATTCTTCTGCAGGATCGGCCTGACCTGCATCGTCTGCTGGAGAACCGTATTCGCCGTGTCACCCGGCACCTGCGTCGAATAGGTTCCCTCCCCCTGAACCGCACGGCTGGCGATGTTGGATGCATCCTCCAGTACCGATATGACCAAGCCGAGACCGAAGCGGGACCAGAACTGCGTGTCGACACCGCCAGGAAGGCCCGAACGTCCGAGATTGTCACTGGCTGGCGAGCTGAGGTCGATCGCAACGCCGCGCGGGGTCAATGCACGGGTCCAGAGGACGAAAAGGCGGGCCTGCCCTTGCGTGATGCCACCCGAATACTGGCCAAGCACCTTCGTACCCTTGTCGAGCAGCACGATCCGCCCGTTCTCCGAAAAGACGTCGTGATTGATCACGCACGACACGAAGCCTGCCTGGGTCGAGTTGATGGCGGTCTGAAGGGTGCAGGGTATGACCGTCCCCGCACTCAAAAGAAGGCTGCGATCCGCTACCATCGTCGCCCTGACGGTCTGGATCGCGGAGTGGGTCAGCTGTTCACCGAATTCGGTCGTTCCGCTGGCTCTGGGCGCAGCAGCGTCGCCATCGTCTCCAAACCCGCTCGCCCCGAGGTTCCGTCCTGCGACCTCTGACCGCCCTTCAGACCGATCGTTGCCGCCAGGGAGCGGGTCGCGGCCTTGCGAAGCGCCCTCGCTCCCACCCCCGGCGTAATCGGGTGCCGCCGTTGTCGAGCCCAATCCCGTTGCGCCGAAAGCCATGATCGGCGATCGCCGCGCGGCGTCCGCCATGACACGCGCCTGTTCGGCACGCCGCTGCGCGGGTGTCGCCTGGGTGTTGCCGGTCGCGGCGTTTGGCGCGCTAGCGCTCGACGGCATGGCAGTTCCGTTCGCTTCTGTCGTTGCTGGGACAGACGTGATTGGCCGTCCAAAGATGTCGGTCGCAGGCGCGCCCGGCTGCCCGAGCTGGTTGGCGAGCGCGGCGCGTTGCGCGTTCGGATTGCCCATCACTTCGTCAACACTGCGATCGCTGGCTTTGGCCGGCGCTGCCGCGGCGGAGGAACTCGCCGGCCGGTGGAAGGCGCCATAGCCTATGGCGATGCCGCTGATTGCGCCGACGAGGCCGATCCCGGCACCGATCAGCGCGATATTTCCCCAGCCTCCGCTGCGCGCCACGGCGGTCTCCGGATCCTGCGAAGCGACGGGGTCAGGACCAACCGTCCCTCCGCGATCTAAAATCGTCTCAGCCATGCTATTGGTCCTTCACCTTGCGCTCGACGACGTTCGAGACGGTGCCGGTGCGATCGCTGCGGTCGTTGCGGGGAGGGGCCTCGTTGAAGATGCAGAGCACTGACGTGCCCCGACGAAGCCTTAGCTGAGAATAGACTGCGTGTATCACGACGAAATCCTCACGAACGTCGTACGGAACGATGGTCTCGGTGCCGTCCACGTCGATCGCGAAGATCGAGGGGATGTCGGCATGGCCCGGGTAGCGCAGCACCGTGAACTCGCCGTTGTCGGAAACTTCGCTCGGCTGGAGCGCCGCGTCGCCCTGAACCGTATAGTTGATGTTGCGCACGCCTTCGACGACCGCATGGTCCAGCGCGGTCGTCGTGATTGTCGCTTCGACCGCTCTGGCGGCTTGCGCCTGCGCCTGCTGTGCCTGCAGCGTCGCGAGCACCCGTTCCTCGCGCGGATAGCGAAAACGGACACCGTACATGGTGCCGACGGCGCCGAGTGAGAGATTGAAGTGATACGTCCGCGCCGTGCCGCCCGCATTCGTGACGACGATCAGGTTGGTCGGCCCTGCGCGCTCTCGCGGCTTCAGGAAGACGATGTTCCCGACTGGCGCGATCTGCCAGGAGACGGTGTCGCCTAGCGCCGCCTGTGTGATCGTCTCGCCGGGGCCGAACTGGATCTCGATCGCGTGGCGGAAGCTGCCGACGATCGTGACGACCTGGTCGGGATCATAGTTGACGTTGCGAAGGCGAGTGTCCTTTGCACCCGGGCGCGGCGTTTCGGAGGCTGACACAGGGCGAGGAAGCATCGCCGATGCGGCGATGCCGATGACCGACAAGGCGACCAGGCGGTGCCAAATCGCACCGATCCCCCGCCAGAACCGGCTCGCGGCGCCGGCCGGTGTCACCGTCAACTTGCTCGACGACGGCGACAGGCGCTGTTCGACCCTCCTGCGCACTGTCGGAAGAAGCGGGATGACGACAGGATCGCGGCCTTCGTGTTCATCTGATGGACCGATCATTGTCACGCCTCCGGGTCGGAACGGTAATTGACGACCTGAAAGCCAAGCGGATTGATGTTCCGATCCTTCTCGTGCTCTGGAGACGTCGTGAACCTGAAGGTCAGAATGGCGTTCCAGCTCTGTGCGATAGGAGCGCTCTGCCCGTAGGTGATGATCTTGGTATAACGGACCTGCGCCACGGATTGGCTAAGGAAGCTGATCGACCGGATCGAGATCGAAACGAAGCCCCTGTCACCGTAGATGTTCGATGGCGCGTTCCTGTTGCTCGACTGGACGCTGTTTAGATAGCGCTGCGCCTCCGCCTGATCGCTCATCAGCATGACGGCATAGGCGTTCTCGCGAGCGGCATCGTTCAGCCAGCCCTCGCGCAGCCGCACATATTGCGAGATGAAGTAGCGGTTCACCGCCTCCTCATAGGTGCGAGGCTGCGGTCCCTTCAGCGCGGTGACGATCTGCGTCTCGCCGGACGACCTATCCACCCGAATGACATAGGGCTGCACCGTTTTCAGCGGTGCCAGCATCGCCACAGCAAACACCGCAACGATCGCCAGCAGGACCGCAATCACAGCGATCACCCAAGCGAGCTTCTCGCGGCCTGCGGCCGCCCGGAAGCGATCATATTCCCAGGTCCGTGAGACCTCGAAATACCTATCTTTGTTTTCGGCCTTCACCGCCGGCATGTGGTCGTTCCCTTGGTCAGCATGAGCGGTAGGACGGGCCGGCGATGCGCTTGGGCACACGCGGCGCAGCCGCTCGGCGTGTCGTTGCTCCGCTCCGCGGAGAAAGCTGAGGACTGGCCGGGTCGGGCGCCGGCTTCATGGTCGCCGGCGATCGTGGTAGCGGCTGCGGCCTGGATGCAGGGCCCGGCGCGACCATCGATATTGGTCCTGCCTTGGATCCAGGCACCGGGATCGGCAGCGTCGGCAGCACAGTGCCATAGACGTTCGCCGGTCGACGGTGCTTGCCGTCGCAAACGGCGAGCTTTCTGACCGGTGTGCCGGCACACCCGGCCAGCGCGAACATCCCGATCACCACCAGGGCTGACCTTCTCATATAACCTCCGATGTCGATAACGTCCGATTTGCGAGCGGGCTTGGGTGGGGGGCTCATCGACGCGATCATCCGGCGCGGTTGATCGAGCCGCCGCCCGCGGCGCGGCTGGCGGGAGCGGCGGCTTGGGTGGCCCGCCGGAACATCAACCGGTTTGCCATCATGTTCGCGCCCGTCATCAGGAAGCCGTGGCCGCCCGACGAGGCGCCACCAGCGATGCCCGCGGCGATAGCGGGAGATTGGAAGAAGAAAATCGACCCAACGATGTAAATGGCGCAACAGGCAAGGGTAGCGGTTACGATTACACCGATGCTCAACGTGATGTAGGTGTTCTCCATCGTATTGAAGGCCGAGCCATCGCCTATGGCTTCAAGGATGCTGTTCATCGCTGCCTCCTGCAGACCGGTGATGAACTTCGTCATGATCGCCATGACGACCATAAGCAGAATGTAATTAGCGGACTGTTTCAACCAGCCATCGAACAGCCAACGAGACGAGTTGAAGAGGAGGCACGCCAGCGCAAGCGGTGCAAGCGCAACGCAGATGGCCACCGCCAGCTTCGCGAAGATGACGATGCAAAAGCCGATCGCGGCCGAGAGATAGGCAAAGGCATATAGGATGATGACGCACCCATAGGTGATGATCGTGCATTCGAGCTGGATGAGCGGCGTCTGAAAGTCGGTTAGACCACGAGGAGTCTGGGATTGCACACGTCCATTGGCCTCAGCCATACGCGACGCGAGCTTGCCGGTGTCGGCGACATAATTGTCGAACGTTGTCCCCGGATTTGCGACGGCTGTACCCGATCCAGCCGAAATGATTTCACCCGGCAGTTCGGTCGCGATGTTCACGACGAACACGGTATACCCGACCGTGCTGGCGGCCGCGAGCGCGAACCCCACCTTGGCAGCCTGGAAGACCAGTTCCCGAAGCGGGGCCTGGATTGCGCCGCGAAGCACGGCGAAGCCCAAGAGCAGAAAGTAGATGGTGGCCGCCAGCGCGAGGGGAGCGGCGACAAAGGCAACCAGGCCCGAACCGAAACTAGCGACTGCGCCTGCGATCGCGGACTCGACATAGCCGTACATCGTGGTGAACAGCGACATCACATCGATCGGTGTGGCCATCTTCTGAATTTTCCTACCAGACTCTCTTGCGGCGCTTCACTTTCGCTTAGAAATCGAATCGAAGAAGTCCGCATCGGCATTCGACGACTTTCTCAGCGCGACCGTGGCGACGGCTTGATCGGTAGACGTGCAAAGGTTCGCCTTTTCTGTTGCGGCCAAATGACTGTATTCACCGGTGCCGCACTTGGCGCGCCACTCGTCCAACAGTTTGGGATTATCGGCCAACTGTTGTGCCGTAGGAACGGTCACTTGCTGCTGACATCCACACAAAAGCGAGAGAGTGGCCAGCCCGAGAACGTTACGCATCATCATTTCCTCGTGGAGTTCGCGCGGAAGAAGGCAGCATCATTTCGGGAGGCCGAGAGCCGCGCGGCGCTGATGGCCAGATTGGCCTCACCCGCCTGCGCCATCTGAATGGCCTGCATCTTCAGCATGTCGTTTTGCAGCTGCGCCTGCTCGACCCCGATCCGCGCCTGGAGATCCATGACGTCCTTCGGGTCTCTGGCTTGCGCCAGCCGCTGCCGCAGAAGGTCCAGCCCCTCCGTGCGGGTTTGGGCAACGGCAAGCGTGTTCTGACCAAGGGCCGCGGTCGTCGCGGCGGATCCGGTCGAATCCTTGAGCGCCTGCGCATATGCTGTGTCGGCGTCGGAGCCGGTCGGCCTCATGGCGTACCGGGACTGGATATTCGACGCGATCGTGCCGATCGTGCCGAGCTTGGCGATATCGCCGCTCGCGATAGCGCTCAGATCGCTCTTGCTGATTGGCAGGATGTTGCGAACCTGAGGCAGGTTCAACGCGGACGCGATTTCGCTCGTGTCGGTCAGTTTCCGCAGTGATTGGAGCTGGCTCGAAGCGGTCTGGATCTGCTGCCGGCCCTGGTCGACAATCGTCAGGGTCTGGCGGGCCGTCTGCAAGGCCTGGAGATAGGTCGTCGTGTCGAACACCGGAATGCCCTGCGCCGACGCGGGCGCGGCGAAGGCGACAACCGCGGTCGATGTCGCAAAGGCGATCAAGGTGCACATCATCCTCATCTCAGCTTCTCCTCTCATTGGCGTAGAATAGCGGCAGCCAGTCGTTCGGATTGGCACCGGCGCGGGCGATGGCTTCGTCCATCGCGATCAGCGTCTCCGTACGCCCGGACAGCACCTTCAGCTCGTCGGGCATGTTCCCGAGGTCCAGCCTGGCCACGATGGAGGCATGCCCCTGCTTGACGAGGAAGCATCGGCTCTCGGGCGTCAGGTCCTCGCGGATCAGCCGGTATTCCGCGTCGGTCAAACCCAGGCCATCGCAATAGTCGGAACGCTTTGCATCCGCGTTGGGCAGAAGGATCTTCGTTGCGGTCTGCTCAATGATGGAATGGGCGATTGGTGAGCGCAGGGCATCCGCCGGTGACTGGGTGCCGAAGACCAGGAACGCATTGCGCTTACGGAAGGTCTTGAGCCCGTCTTGCGTGAACGCCCGAAAGGCGTCGTCCTGCAGCGCTTTCCAGAACTCGTCGATGTCGACGACGACCCGCTGGCCATCCAGCAGCTCGTTCACACGGTGGAACAGGTACAGCATCGTCGGCGTGCGGATCTCGGGGTTCTCGAGGAACTGGGTCATGTCGAACCCGACGAACCTTGCCGAGAGCGACACCTCGTCGACCGGGCCATCGAACGCCCAGCCGAGCGCACCGCCGGAACACCATCGCTCGAGCCGCGCCCCGATCCCTTCCGCATCCGCATAGCCAAGCATCTCGCGTAATGCTGCGATTGAGCGGGCCGGGGCGGGAAGGCGCATCACGGCGCCGATACCCTCGTCGATCAATCGCTCCTCAGCGACCGTGAAGGGACGACCCTCGCGCCGAACCAGCACACGAACGAACTGGCGCAGAAAGGCGATGCTGTCCTCGCTCGGCGTCAGCCCCTTTAGCGGCGCGAAGCCTGTCGGTTCGCCATTGCGCAGCGTGAGATAGGTGCCGCCACAGGCGCGCACGAAGATTTCTGCGCCACGGTCCTTGTCGAAGAATATCTGACGCGCACCTGTCTTCTCGAGCTGCGCCTGGAGAAAGTTCTGGAGCACGGTCTTCCCGGCACCGGTCGGCCCGATGATAAGCGTGTGGCCGATGTCGGCGCGATGAAAGTTGAACCAGAAGGAAGAGCCGGCGCGCGTCTTGAGCAACGTCACCGCGTCGCCCCAGTGATTGCCCGATCGCCGCCCCGCGGGGAATGTGTAGAAAGGGCTGAGCGCAGCGAAATTCCGGCTGTTGATCACGGCCGGCCGCGCCCGCATTCGGAAGTTGCCGGGGAGCTGAGCCCAGAACGCGGCCTCGAGCGCGACATCCTCGCGTGCCATCACCATCCCCGTATCCGCCGCGGCCGAGCGCGCGATCGAAAGCCGGTCGAGCAGCCGCTGCGGATCGTCGTCGATGACCGAGATGGACAGGTGATGCTCGCCCATGACGAACCGGTTCGCCATCAATTCGTCCTGGCCGTCGAGCAGCTCCAGCGCCTGGCTCACGCCGGCATCGTCCGAGGACGTCATCTGCTTGTACTTTTTGGAGAAGCGTTCGCTGGCGACCTGTTTGACAAGCGGCGCGAAGCTTTGGGTCAGCACGAAGGGGAAATCGAGCTTGAGCAGGCTGTTGAACTGCCCGGTTCGCGTGCTGGCGACATATTCGCGGACGCCGAACATTCCAAGATAGTGCGATTTGTGCGGCAGTCGAATTTCTGCCGCCTCGCGTCCGAACACCACGCGCGACTGGTAGAGCGCCTGTCCCAGCCGACCATCGAGCAACGGGACGCGGATGCGATCGCCCGTCAGGACGAAGTGAAGCACCTCCATCGGTCGGGAGAACAGGACACCATCATGCTCGTACATCGACAGCCGCTCCGGCGCGGCATCGGCGAGCAGGGTTTCGAAGTCGCGGCACTTGTCTGCCATGATCGTCAGCGCACGCCGATCGACGTCGACCGGGCTTCTCCGGCGGCCGAAGAACCGGGCGGCTTGGTCGCCGGCCGTGGTGGACGGCCGCACGACGAGGGTCACGTAAAATTCGTTGTGGTAGAGAACCCTTTCCTTGAGCGATCTCGAATAGCGGTCCTGCAGCTGCCGGGCGAAGTCCGAATGAAACTCGCCGTTCAGCACCGGATCGGTCGCAGCCCGGACAAGGTGGGTCCATAGTGCAACGCGATCGTCGCCGATCGATCGCCACGTGACGTTGAGTTTGTTGTGCCACGTATTGAGATCGGCAACGTCGCTGGTTTCGAACGGCCGCCCGTCGACGCGGTACATGCGCATGAGCGAGCCGTCTTCGAGCGCCACGACCGTATCATCGACATGTCGCGTATAGGGTATGAACTTGATGTCGTCGGCCTCGCGGACAGCGATGCGCTTGTGCTTTAGCTTGGTATCAGTCATTGCCGAACTGCTTGCGCTTGACGGCCTTCCCTAGGCGAACGGGAGAATAGCTCCCGCCACCCCAAAACTTTCGGTTCTTCGAGAGAAACACCGTCTGAAACCACAGGCCCCAAAGGCGGAAGGCATTGTAGTCGTAATGAACGATCATTCGGGCCGGAAAGTATAGCGCGCCGAAGATTGCTGCAGGGTAAAGTGGATTATGCAGCAAGGCCCAAGCCACCATGCTGACCATCATGATTGGCATAACGGCCTCAAGCGGCAGACCCATGAAAACTGCTGGACGCGTCAGCGCTAGGAAGACCTTGTCTTCGGCCGGGCGCTCGATGTCAGCCACTGGCGCTTGCAAACCAGCCAACGATCGTCGCCGCAGAGAAGATAATTCCGAGACCCACGAGGACTGACACGGCCCGGCTCCAGTCCATGCGTCCTGTCAATTTCATGTAGCCTACGGCGATAACCGCAATAGCACCTACGACCGTCGTGAGGCCAATGAGCCAAGATGGTATTTGCTCAAGGCCATTCTCTATTGATGTCGACTGCGCTAGCGCAGGCTGAGCGATGACGATCATCGCCATCGCGCTAGCGATGCGGACCAGTTGCCGTGTTCGGGCATAGGGCATCAGCCGCCCCAGCTTCTCGTATTTCATGCGGATCTCCATCAATTGACTACCTCTCTAGGTCGGGTCGGGGCTGGACCGGTTCGATTTGACGAACCGGGGTGGTCTCGCGGACTGAGATATCGAGACCGCGACGCAGCACGTCCGAGATCATCTGGCGGCTTTCGAGGTTCGCGGACGCTATGCGGTTCGCATCCCCCCCGAAAACCTCTCCGATGTGGAGCTCCATCGCCACCTGAGCTTCCCGCGCGCCTGCCAGCCGCGGATCGCTAGCGACGCGATCGCGGGTGCCGCGCAGGAAGGCGTCGGCCAGATCTTCGCTCTCGCGACGCCGCTTCATGAGATCCTGGTCGCCCGCGGTTTGTCGGACCGGCTCCTGCTCGGCGGGCCTGCTGCGAGCGGCATCGATCTGATGTGCTGATGTCGGCTGCGCCCGGTCGGTTTCGGGCTCGCTCGCAATTGCCACCTTATCGTCTGCCTGCGCGCGAAGGCTGTCGCGGTGCAGCCCGGATCGCACAAGGTAGATTGCGTCGGCGACATCGCCGTCCCAAGCGCCGCCTGCGCCGAGCGTGCGCAGCGCCTCCGGCGTATAGCCCGAGCGCTCGAACGCCGTCACGAGGGTTGGACTTTCAAGGGCTTGATCGAGGGTGCTGGTTAGCGCCTTCTGGTTCTCCTCGATACGCTCGACATGAACCTCCCGAGCGATGGGCGGCATGTTCGCCTCTGACGTTTCGTCGAGGCGATACCGGTCGTCCGACAGCGCGCTGATCCGCAGTAGCAGTCGGTTGTCACCATCCGAGAGGCCACGACCGTCGTCGCGGAGCGCCTGAACTTCTTCATCTCTTTGGGACGAAGCCATGGCGCCTGGACTGGCAGGGAGCTCGGGGCCATCCATTCCTGGCGCAGGCTCAGCGTGTACCAAATCTGCTGCCTCTTGTTGGCGTTCGGTTGCCGGGCGCCGCGCCTGCTCGACGCGCTCCTGCTCGCCAAAGCTCGGTTCATAGCCGCGGACTGTCAGTCCTTCGCGAGTGGCGGCCTCCCAGATGGCCTTCCGAAACACAGGCGATCCGTCGACCGCGATCCGCTCCCAACCACTATGCTGGGCGATCTTGACGAGCGCGGCGACGGTCTCGGCGTCCTCGCTCCGAGCGACGATGCGATCGTCGGTGATTTCGATCGACGGACCATCACGGTCGGTAGGCCGGAAGAGGCCGACCCGTTGCTCTCCATCCGCACCGTCGACGATCCGAACTTCGTATCGGGAGGCAAGCGATGGGGGCAGTTCAAACCCGACCGGTACGTTCGAAGCGTCGGGCTCGCGGCCATCCTGCACGATGCTGTTCGCGATGCTCACTTGAACACCTGGACCGTGCCCGGCCGGAGTTGCCCGACCACCCAGTCATTGGCTCGAGACGTCGGCGAGACGGGCGCAGGGAAGGGGGCGTCTGCCGCATCCGCCCCGCCGCCCGGCAGCACTGGCGCCCTATCGATCGTGCCGAGACTCTTTGCCGACGACCAGAGTCGGCCCACGTAACCGTTACGAAACCCGCGGGTCAGCCTCCCGGTGTTATAGAGCGAATAGGTTGCGGAGATCGCGTCGATCCCGGCGTAGTAGCGGCTCGCGACGGCAAAGCTGCGCTGCAGGATGAGAGAGGCGAGCCGGAGATTGGCGCAGGGCTCGAACACCTCCTCGATCGTTACACCCAGGCGGGCGAAGTTCATCGAATTGATCTGCGCCAGCCCGACATCGACCGTGGACCCGGACGCGATGTAGCGGCGTACGACCGCAGCGCCTTCCGCAATCGACCGTACGCGAACGCGTGGACCCTTGTTGATGTTAATCCGCAGTGCATCGCCGCCACTCTCGGTGACGACGAGCGGGACGATCGCCTCCGTCGCGATGTCTGGCGCGCATGTCCTTGCCAAGGCGATTATGGCCGGGACGTCGTAGATCACCGCGGCGTCACAGTCTGGTAGCGCGTGTCGAGTTGATAGCGGGATGTTGCGCCGTCTGACCGGGTGACGGTGAGAGCGTAGCCATGCTTCGTCTGGCGGGTTCGAACGCCGACCCCAATGCAGGTCGGGAACACACCGCCCAGCGCCAGATGCTGCCATAGCTGCGTAACCGGTGGCACGCACGCAGCGTACGTCGTCGGGGACCCCGGCGTTGCCAGGCAGAGGACGACTTCGCAGCCCCAATCGGAAGCGCGCGCTGTTTGCGGCGTCGCGATCGCGACAATGGCTGCGACAGGAAGTGCGAGGCTGATGGCCTGACTGCAAAACCGTCCGATAACCGGTGACAGCATCATCCACCTCCTCGGAGAGCGCGCCATTCTGCCATCGCAAAAACGTCCCAGGCTGGAGGCGCTTCTTGAACAGTTCCATGGGCAGGCAGACGGGCACCGCGTTGGTCAGCTGCCGCTATCTGACGCCTCAGTCCGACGCCGACGATCCAATCTTCCCCGCTCTCGACCGTCTGCATTTGGTCGAGGTTCTGCCAGGGCAACGCAAAGGCGATATGCCAATGGTTCGCGTGTCCTCGGTCGCCCGGCCCGAGCAATTCGATGAGTTGAACACCGTGTGCTGTCAGTAAGGCGCGTATCTCGGCGCGACTGACAGCGCCGACGCCGCCTGCCGGAACGAAGTCGATCGCCTGGCCGACCTTGTGCCAACTGCGTTGTGCGCCATAGGTCGCGTTCGTTGGCCGGATGGTGTCGGTGATGCGCGCTCCGAAGGATTGGCGGAGTAGCGCCATAACATCCGACAGGGCCGCCGGACCGATGCCATAAGGTGGGTCGGTCGGTGCGTTGACACCTGCAAGCGCGCAAGGGTCGAACACCAAGCGAGGGGCGACGCCATAAGTCGTGAGGTCGCGCCCACTAAGCTCCAGAGGTCCTGCGGCGAAGTCCGCGCCGAGGCTGAGCAGCTCACGTACAATCTCCTCGGCGTCTGCCGCATTCCGGGGCTCACTCGAGAGGTGCGCACCGCTGTTCACTACGACCCTAAAGGTTGGTGCTGCGGGCGATGCGGAGGCCCCGAGCAGCGCCGCGCAGAGCTGGATCGCTTTCGATGTCAAAGCCGTAGGAAGCACGATGCCCGCTAGATCTCCATAGTCCAAATAAACTCCTAGACTATATTGACGCTATCCGCAACTGACTGTTTTGGCTGCATCGCTGCTTGAGGAACTGCGATGGCGAAGGCCATCGCGAATGAGCGGGCGAGGGCAGCGACGTTTGGTCGCCGCTCATGTTGCTCAGATTCGGCGGCTGACTTAATAGACCCGGCGTCCGGACGACGACGTCGCGCGACACAAGCGCGCCAATGATCGAGGAAGGGGCACGGGTTGAGCAAGACCATCGCGTTTCTCGCGGAAACCCGCGGTTCGGCGACAATCGAAGAGCAGCAGGCCGCAATGAGCTCCAATGCGCATATCATCGTCGCTGGCAGGCAGAGCTTCAACAAGCTCGGCGACCTGCTCGCGCGAAGTGGTCTCAGGCTCGAGGCAGGGGATCGGGTCTCGGTATATGACCTATCATGCATCATGATTTCCACAGGTACGCTCCTGCGGATCATCGGCCGGCTGCTTCGCGACGGAGTGGCTTTCGAGATCGTCACAGCCGGCATCGTGATTGGACCGGCGGCAGACGATAAGCTGCACGCGTTAGTGCGCGCGTTCGATAGCCATCAACGCTATTTGCATGGGCTAAAAACCCGCCCCGAGACGGTGGCAAGAGGACGCAAGCCGCTGCTCGATCCAGAGGCACTCGCAACCATCAGGACGAGGTTAGCGCAGCCAGGTGCGACCGCGACCAGTGTTGCTAAATCACTTGGGGTTTCGCGATCGACCTTATTTAATTTCCTCGAACGCCACGAACGTGGTCGTCGTTTGGAGCAAGAAGGTCGGCGAGTGGAATAGCAAGAATTTCTGCAAGCGTGCTCATCTCGCTAAGCGTGACGCACGCTGGCCCGCCGAGTAGCACTTCTTCCAGTCGTTCTGGCGACAGATTTGCCCGATCGGCCAACTCGTCAAACGAAATGCCTGATCGATCTGCTATCGTCGCGACGTTTTGGCCGAAGCGTCTTCGCAACATTTGACCGTCGGTCACGCGATCACTCCCACCAACGGCAAGTAGCTTGCGTCAGCCTGCTTATGGCTATCATGGCTTGAGATGCTAGGTGGACGGGAACACAGTAACAACGGTGTATTTGGTAGAATCTAGGGATCGATCTGGAGTTTCTCTGTACCGCGGCTCGTCGCCGGACGAAGCATGTCCCAGACCTCGAGGCCTACGACCTCCGCAAATCTCGCCAGCAAGTCGAGAGTTGGATTGGCCTGTCCCCGTTCAACCTGTGAGACATAGGCGGCGGTGCTGCCTGTTCGCTCAGCCAGCTGCCCCTGCGTCAATCCAAGTTCGCGTCGTCTTTGCTTTAAACGATCGCCGAACAGGATAGCTGCGGCGGATTTGACATTATCGGCGATGATGACCTGCGGCATGCGGCGTTGCTATCAAAGTTTCCCTGCTTGGCCCATTGGTAACCGAAAAAGCCTAACACCGGTAGCGTTGGTTGCGACGATCTGGTTTCCGAACCGAACGTTCGGACCGAACGTACGGCAGCAAGATGTGAGTTTCGCCGATCTCGCAAGCCGGGGCGTGGCCCGTTTGCAATTCCGCTCGGTTTCGTCAGATCGCCGACGGCTCCAAGCAAGCCTTGGTCGAACGGCGGTTTACCGTCGGTCAACGATCACGTGCGTGACGTGTGCCTCAACGAAGCGCTGTTCCCGTCTCTCAACACGTCGAAACGGATCATTGAGGCATGGGGGATCAATAAAAACAACGCGTATCCCCACAGCAGCCTTCACGGCATCGAACGCACCGGATCTACTGCCACCCATGCAAAGGCAGTGGAAGATTATAAGCTACTTTATTTGTGGCATCAGAACAAAAAGCAAGTCCCGCCTGCGCCTTACCATTACTGCGTTGAGACGTCATTACCAGCTCCGCACCGTTGCCGGTTCGGCAAATCACCGTGAAGGCCATAGTCTCCATGGATAGTAATGAGATACCCGAATTCTGGCACTAATCTAGGGCACGATACTGTAGGGAACGAAATACTGCCTCGCCGCCTATCGCAAAAATTGCAGGGCGTAGGCTTAAAAAGCCATCGCCGATGTTATGGTTATAGCCAGATACCTCGAACGAACTGACGGTCTCCCACTTATGCCCGTCACTGCTGCGACGAAAGGTTGCGACATCGTCTACATTTTCGACCCGCATAAACATGCGGCTACCATTTGCCGGTCCGGCGGGTGGAAACATCTGTTCCGTTCCGACCTTGTAAGCATGAAGTTGCCCGTTGGAAATGCCCACGCCGCAAAACAGCTTATCGTTGTAGAACAGTAGAAGCCCGGCTTCGTCGGCGGTGGCCAAATCGATATCTACGGTGACCGAATAGCGATGGTCGCCGGAAATCATAGCCAAGGGACTGCTGGTTGCTATGCTGTTCCCAGCCCCCTTTAGATGCAGGGCATTGTTGGCTAGCCGAACGCGATCAAGATAGCCCGGTTTGGGATCGTAGAACGAAAGCCGGGTTCCGAATGCCGCTTTGACGAAGTCGTCGGACAGCGAAAATCCCTTCGGTCGGTCAATGGATTTGCCGGGTTTCGGCAACGGACGCCTGAGATCACCGCCAAGCGCCCTTGGCCAACCGGCCCGGTCCCAGACAAACGGATCGAGCAGCATCTGACGGCCAAGCGTGCGGCGGTTGTTCTCATAGCCGTGATAGGCCAGCCACCAACCACCGTCAGGTCCTTCCACGGGCGTCGCATGGCCGCGGGACCACCAGGGTTCGTCCCGGGTCGCAGTACGTACAATCGGGTTGTGCGGACAATTTTCCCAAGGGCCATCGATGGACCGCGCGCGGGCGACCACGACCATATGACTGGTCGGCGGCCCAGCGGTGCCGCCCTGACCGGAAAACATGTAGAACCATCCGTCGCGCCGAATTAGCTTCGGCCCCTCAAGCGCAAAGCCCTCGATGACCCAGTTGTCGGGGATCGGCCAGCCTTGATAGACTTTCTCGACCGGCCCGTCGCGGTGCAGACCATCGGCACTGATCGCGACCCGGTGGCCGTCGTTCAAGAACAGGTAGCGCCGGCCATCCTCGCCCACGACATGGCCCGGATCGATATAGCCGTCGATGCCCATGTCGACGGGTTCGCTCCATGGTCCGGTCATCGCCTCGGCATGGCAGACGAAAATCTTGAACGGTGGACCCTTTGGCGGACCGGCGGGGGGGACGAAGACCGGAATGTACACGAAATAGCGGCCGTCGTGCCGCGCCAGATCGACCGCGAAGACTGAACCAATCGGCTTCTCTACGACCGGGCCGACCGGAGTCCAGTTCACCAGATCGCGCGAATGCCAGATGCAGACTGCCGGATAATAGACGAAGCTCGAAAAGGCCGCGTAGTAATCGTCCCCGTCCTTCAGGACGTTGGGATCGGCGCGATCGCCGGCCAGTACTGGGTTGATGTAGGAACCGTTGCCAAGATCGGCGCGGCGCTGCCCCTCGGGACCCGGCTGCGGGCCGGGTCGCGGCGCGGCGGCGAGGGGCGGTGCCGCAATCGTCGCGGCAACCGCCAACCCCCGTTTCAGCGCGGTTCGACGGTTCGGCAAGTTGGTCGGGTCATCCATTGTGATCTTCCAATATTTGCTTGCAACGCGGTCATGGAGTGAGGATCTGCGGATCGATCGGGATAACCGATCGGCCGTCTACCCCCTACGACCGATCCGCTCAGTCAAGCGGTCGGCAATCGCTGCCATTCCCTGTGCATTCGGATGATAGGGTACGAAGAAGGCGCTCCCGGGCAGCGGAAAGCCGCTGACCCATGGCTGTGCGCTACAGGCGTCGTGGTTTTGCGACACGTCGGACGCGCGAAGGACTTCGGCACCGCCCTTTGCAGCTGCACGTCGAGTGATCGCGGCCAGCCTTGTCGCGATGGCGCGACCGGCACCGGCTTGTTCGGCGGACATCGGCGTCGCAGCACATCTTCCGACTGCCGGCAGGACCGACAGATAGTCAACGAAGACAAGGCGTGCCTTTGGCGCGCGTCTGCGGACTTCGGCGATGATCTGCCGAAGCGAACCGTCGAGCTTGGTCCAGTCCGCCTCGCTTACCCGCGGCGGCTCGGGACACTTGCCGCCCGGTGCGCCGGGGGGCGGGACAGCGAAGCTGCGGCACGATGCCGCTCCAAGCGTCCCGATATATCCCACGTCGTTGCCGCCGATGGTGATGGTCACGAGCCCGGTGTCGCTGGTCAGCGCGTCGAGCTGCGGCGGCAGTTCGTTCCATGGCCCGACCACATGGGCGGTCGTCGCCCCGCTGCAGCTGACGTCGGTCAGTTGCAGGCGAAGCCGGCGGGCAAGAAGATGTGGGTAGTTGTCGTTCGACCGGGCGCAGCGATTGGCTGGCGTGTCGGCGGACGATGCGACGCCCGGCCCGGCCGCGAACGAGCTTCCTATCGCGACGTACCGCATGCCCGGCGTGGTAACGTGCGACACAGGCGGACCGCTGCCGGCACAGCCCGCCAGCAACAGCGCGCTCCACAATGTCATGGCATGCTTCGCCGAGAATCGTCGACGACATCGCATAGGAGGGCCTCCTTGCCCGGCCGACGGCAGGGGCAACCTGCCGATCCCCGTTCCAGGCATATTCACGAGAAAAGATCGTCCACGGTCAGGTCGGACGGACACAGCCCGTCCAGCGCGGCATATCGCAGCAGCGTTTCGAGGACGTGGCGATTGTCGTCGAGGCCGTAGGTCCATGGATCCTGTCCCAACGCGCGATGGGCCGCCATCGCGTGATCGTTCAGCCACGGCAGGGCAAGCTTCGGGAAGTCGCGCGAGACGAGGTCGGCCGCCGCCAACCGCCGGGCTTCGTCAAAGGCGCCGTACAGCGCCGGCAGGATATCGGGACAGGTTTCCACGAGGGTCCTGCGCACGACCAGCAAATGCATGATCGGGAAAATGCGCGTCTGGCGCCACCATGCCAGATCGGACTGACGGGGGTCGCGCCAGAGCCGATCGACGGGCGCGGTTCCGTTCAGAAAGCAACGCGGCGCGCCGGGGCTGATAACCGCATCGATCGTCCCGTCCGCCAGCAGGCGATCCAGCGTCGCCGGTGACCGTTCGATCCGGATGCCGTCAAGGGGCGCCATCGACACGCGGTCGTCCAGCACCGGCGCATGCAGGCCGGCGGTGACCCAGCGGACGGACTGTCGGGATACGCCATAGTCGTCGGCCAGCAGACCGCGCAGCCAGACGCCGGCGGTCTGCTGATAATCGATCAGCCCGATCGTTCGTCCCGCCAGATCGTTCGGGGCGACGATGCCGCGATCGGTGCGCACATACAGGTTGGCATGGCGGAAGCTGCGCGACAGGAACACGGGTACGCCGACATAGTCGCGCCGCCCTGCGCCGACCGCCGCGATATGCGACGCCATCGACAATTCGGCGACATCATATGCCGCGTCGCGCAGGACGTCGCGGAACAGCCGCTGCGCCTCGACAATATGCAGGACAGCCGCATGTCCTGCGATCGCGACCCTGCCGTCGAGCAGGGCCTCGATCCGGTCGGAAAAGGTGCAGCCGATCGACAGCGTCGCCATTGCCGTCGTTACCCGATCGTCGCGTCAATGCCGTTGAGGCTGCCCGGCGCGACGACGTCCGGTTCCGCCATGACGGGGAAGTTGAAGCCCGGCGTCCGCGCGCCAACCGCCGCCCACAGGGCAGCACCGTTGCCGCCGCTGGTCGCAGCCAGCCAGCGCGCGCTGCCGCTGACGATCCGCGTTGCATAGGCGGTGCCGGCAGGAATGTTGACCGCATCGCCACCGACGACAACGTGCGGCTCGCCATCGATCGTCACCTCGACCGATCCGTCGAGCAAATAGAGGAACAGATGCGTCGCGCGGTGCCGGACGACGGGCAGGGTCGCGCCGCGTCCACCCTCTATCACCCGCATATCCAGCAGCTCGTTGCTTTGTTCGGCGCCCAGCAACTGCGTCGACAGATGTCCACGCCATGCCTGCCGCGTACCATAGCCCGCGTCGAGGAAATAGGAGGCATGGGCGTCCGGCAGCTGGCGATCGGCATCCGACAGCGGCGTGGCGTCGGTATAGACCGGTGCGTCGACGCGCATGATGCGGTGCTTGCCCAGCGCCGGGCCCATTCGCGAAAAATCGAAGGGCCGTCCTTCCTCGGGCAGACCGGTCAAGCCCCACACCTCGCCGGCATCGACAAAGAATTCTTCCCAGCCGCCCGGGGCGACGATGCCGAAGAAGCGGGTGCGGGGTGCGACGCTGCGATAGCTGTGGGTGTCGCCAGGGCGGACATAGGCGAAATCGCCCGGCGTCAGGACCCGCGATTCATCGCCGCACCACACCTGTAACCGGCCGCGCGTGCAGTACCAGGTGTCGTGTTCGCGCTCATGCCAGTGCATCGGGATCGGCCCCCGATCGAGCGGGGCGTCGCACACCACCGCACCGAAGCCGCCGGCCGTCTCCTCGACGCCGGCCAGCGTGCGGATGACCTGTCCGGCGACCAGATGCGCCGGGCCGGTGCCGTCGCGCAGGACATAGGAGGTGTTGCCGGGCAAATGGGGGGCGTCGGTCATCAATCTCTCTCCTGACGGGTCAACGGACGAACGGAATGGCGAGCTGCGCCGCCTTGCATTCCGTCGTCTTGGGCGGGGCGATGCCCCAATGGTCGGTGCGGCCGGGCGGCCAGGTCCAGTCTTCGGGGGCGCCGACCCGATATCCGTCGTCGACCTGCAGCACCTCGGCGGTATATTCGACCACGAAGCCCGCCGGATCGACGAAATAGGTGAAGACATTGTCGCCGGGACCATGGCGACCTGGTCCCCAACCGATCGGGAAGCGATGATCGACCATCCGCCCGGCGGCGCGCATCACCCCTTCCCAGGTCGGCAGTTGGAAGGCGACGTGGTTCAGCGTGTTGACCGGCGCATCCGCGATCACGACCGAATGATGATCGGCATTGGTGCGGACGAACGCCATCATCTTCGACCGGTCGGTCAGCGTAAAGCCCAGCGCATCGACGAAGAAGGCGGTGTCGCGCGCCACGTCGTCGCTGTTGATGTTGACATGGGCCAGCCGTTCGGGCCGGTCGATCGCAGCGGCCAGTGGAACGACCGGGCGGTCGTCCTGCACCAGCCGGATGGTCCGCTCGCAGCCATCGGCGATGATCGCGATCGCGCCGCCACCCGGTTCGTCGGCGGGCTGGAAAGGCTGGAGCAGCCGTGCACCGCCGCCGGTCGCGCGTTCCAGCAACGCGTCGGGATCGGTCATGGGGTCGAGCCGCAAGGTCATCGACCGGATCGCCGCCGCATCGCCGGCATGCAGCGCCAGGATTTGCGCATCGCTGCCAGTACCGCGCAACCATGCCGATCCGGCACGGCGCTCGGCCAGCGTCAGACCCCAGATGCGCGTATGGAAATCGATCGCCGCATCAAGGTCGGGAACGACGAGATCGACGCTGCGCAGGGCGGTGACCGGGAAACGGGCCATGGTTCCTCTCTCGACGCCGCGTCATCGCGGTCTTCGTGCAGACTGTATTGCGCCGGGCGCCACCATGTAAAATAATAGATACCTAAGCATCTATAGGACATGACTATGATCGATCCACGATTGCTGCGGACCTTCCTGGCGGTAAGTCGCGAGGGATCGATCAGCGGCGCGGCGCGGCGGCTCAACATCTCGCAGCCCTCGGTCTCGGTAGCGATCGG